>NZ_JBALOW010000008.1:4515-38804 GCF_036965085.1 Bacillus sp. JJ1532 | reverse complement strand
TTGTGCTTGTCGGGGGTGAACACAAAGGAATACTTCTGCGAATATTCATCGCGGGAACAATTGTTCTTTGATTGTTCCGAAGGCGCTTCCGCTTTTCTTAGTATGGATCAATCCTTTCTTCCTTTTACATACGAGCAAGGATTCAAGCATAAAGATAAAGAAAGAGACTACATGCAAGTTGCAAGAAAGAGGGGAGGGGGTCCGTATGTCAGGGATAACAACAGGATTTTTTACAATTGGGGCCGTTCTGATCGCCGGTGGCGTTTATTTCATGTTAGCAATGAGAAAGCCAGGTTTTTACCCGCCTAAATATATATTGAGAAAAAGAGCAGCTGCCTTAGGAGCCGGGGGGATTGTTTTATTATTAATAGGTGCTTTTATGTATAGCTTGCAATAAAGTAAAAACCCGCTTAATGAAGCGGGTTTTTGTTTCACGTTATTAATCAATAAGCTTACGATCTGCGCCATTATTTTGTGTAATAACGACTGTTGAATCATTTAGTTTTGTTCTTTTCACAATTGAAAGCGCCACTGGATAAAGGACAACCATTACGATCGTATTAACTGCAGCTGCTGGCAAAACAACTGCTGCGAATAAAGCAGTGAATGGTCCAGGCAGACCGACAATGAATAAAGCTGACGATAAAAATACAATCCCAGATACAATCGTACACACCGCTGTAAGAATGGCTGCACTAACAATGGACTTTTGGAATTTCTTTAAAGCTAAGAATAATCCTAAGAATACAAATGCAGTAATCGGTTTATCAATGATATTTGGAATTAGGCCACCAGGGAATGTAGTTGTTAAACCAGCTATAATTCCTGTTACTATACTAAGAAGCAACACACTCTTTTTATTTGGAAAAAGAATAATTCCAATAAACATCATCGTTAACATCATATCTGGCTTCATTCCAAAAAAGAATCCCGGAACAACTGCATGCAATACTGTTCCCATCCCAACTAAGAGGGCTAGGGCTACAAGATTTTTCGTATTCATTTCTCATCTTCTCCTCTGCTATACTAAGCTATTAATATTTATCCCTTCTGCAGTGCACTCGTTGCCTGCAGCAAGAAACTTGCACTAATTATAACATACATTGCTTTATATTAAAGAGTAATTTTTCAGTTAATAATTATTTTTAAATGCTTTCATAAACTTTGCAAGCTGTTCAACTTGTTCAACCGGAATCGCGTTATAAATTGATGCACGGCAGCCTCCAACAGAACGATGTCCGTTCAAGCCAATGAAGCCAGCTTCCTTAGCTTGCTGAAGGAAACCTTTCGATGTTTCCTCATCTTTTAGATTAAAGGTAACATTCATCTTGGATCTGCTTTCTTTCTCAGCGTGTCCAATATAGAAGCCTTCACTTTCGTCCATACAATCGTATAGAATTTTCGCCTTCTCTTCATTTCTCTTTTCGATGACTGGCAAACCGCCTTCTTGCTCGACCCACTCAAGAACAAGCTTTAATAAATAGATTGCTAATGTTGGTGGCGTGTTGTAGAGGGAATTGTTTTTTGCAAAAGTATTGTAGTTTAGCATAGTTGGCAGTGAACGATTTGAATTGGATAGGAGCTTCTTATTCATAATCACAACGGTAACCCCGGATGGTCCCATGTTCTTCTGTGCCCCAGCATATATAAGATCGAAATCTTCAATATTTATTCCTTTACTTAAAATATCACTGGACATATCAGTAATTAAAGGAACCTCTTTATTGGATGGAAATTGATTCCACTGAGTGCCATAAATCGTATTATTGCTTGTAATATGAAGATAAGCTGCTTCCTTTGAAAGCTCAATATCATTAACATTAGGAATAAAACGATAATTTTCTTTCTCACTTGAGGCAGCAACATAGGTTTGCCCAATTTTTTCGGCTTCCTGTAATGCTTTTTCAGCAAAAACACCAGTTAAAGCATAATTTCCTACCTTTCCTTCTGTAATCAGATTCATCGGAACCATTGAAAATTGAAGACTTGCTCCACCTTGAAGGAACAGAACCTCATAGCTGTCTGGTATCGATAGGATGCTTCGTAGTAAATCCTGTGCTTTTTGATGAATCGCTTCATATTCTTTGCTTCTGTGACTTAATTCCATAACAGCCATACCGCTGCCGTTATAATTAAGCCAATTCTTCTCAGCTTCTTGTAATACTGATAACGGCAGAGCAGCTGGTCCCGCATTAAAATTTAGTGCTCTTTTCATATTAGCCCCTCCAAAAATAGTATAAGCTTCGCCTTAACGCTGTAATAAGATAAAAAGATAATCCTATGGTAACAAAAATAAATCATTTGTACAGGAGGAATTACAAACTTTCTGAAAAAAGTGGCAAAAAAAGGAGCCTTCCAAAAAGTTGAAAGAGCTCCTTTAGTTTGTGGATAATTAACAAGATTAATCTCTTTATTTCGATGCGATTCTACTGTTAATCCCTTTGGCTATTTCCTGCAAATCCTGTGGGGTATATTCAGAATTATGCGTTTTCCATACCGCGCCAAAGCCATCCCCTTTGCCATAACGAGGGATTAAGTGCAGATGGAAATGGAAGACTTCTTGACCAGCTTCCTTGCCGTTATTCTGCAAAATGTTCATTCCTAAAGGCTCACAATCTTCTTTAATTGCGTTTGCAATTTGCGGAACTGCTTCAAAAAGCGTTCTCGCTGTTTCAGCATTCATATCGAAAATATTTTCAGTATGTAATTTTGGTATCACTAATGTATGGCCCTTAGTTACCTGACTAATATCAAGAAAAGCTAATACATGTTCATTTTCAAATACCTTTGCTGAGGGAATCTCTCCATTAACAATTTTACAAAAAATACAATTGCTCACACAAAACACTCCTTCTCCCAAGATTATTCAATATTCCCTATAATACCATAATGAATAAACGGATAAAAGGCAGGATCCGCTAGGGAATCCCGCCTTCGTGAAGGGGATTGCTTCTTTTTATACGTTTCTATTTCAGGTCATTCCCTTTGATAAACACCTCATTTATTCTTGAATGATTGTGTTTACGTCTAGAGAGATTCGATCATTGTTCAAGCTGACCATCCCCAATTCTTTATAAGTTTTTACTAAAACGTATAAAGCAGGATATTGTCTTTAACAAACACCTCATTTTTTAAGTGTAGTGTTGTTATTCGCTTTGATCTTCTTGGTTAATTAGAACATTGCCCAATGTAACCATCCCCTTATTTTTAAAACGTTGGAAGCTTAGCTTATATTGAAATGTTCATTGTCTGCGACAGACACCTCATTTCAAAATTTGATAATTCTTTACGTTATCAAATAGCTTGTTTCCCCTTCATAGATTAGAATACCCGTCTTGAAATTTCATATACATGTTAGAAAAGATTTTTTAGAAAATGGATAAGCAAATTGGACAATTGGCTCAAGTGTTTTTTACAATGGTTGTAGTATATAGGGAAGGACGTTATAGCATGGCTCTTTTGAAAATTGAAAATGTGACGGGCGGATATACGAAAAATCCCGTATTAAAGGATATATCTTTTGAGGTAAATGAAAAAGAACTCGTTGGTTTAATTGGTTTAAATGGTGCAGGAAAAAGTACAACAATCAAGCATGTCATAGGGTTAATGGAGGCGCACAGCGGAACAATCACAATAAATGGAAAGAGATTCCATCAAGACAAAGAAGCATATCGAAAGCAATTTACCTTTGTGCCAGAAACACCCATATTATATGATGAATTGACTTTAGAAGATCATCTGAAAATAACAGCCATGGCCTATGGGTTAAAAATGGAGGAGTATAAGGAAAGGGCGGACAAGCTTTTAAAGGAATTCCGCATGGAAAAAAGGCTTAAGTGGTTTCCTGCTCATTTTTCAAAAGGGATGAAACAAAAGGTAATGATCATGTGCGCCTTTTTAGTTCAGCCTGACCTTTATATTGTGGATGAGCCATTTGTCGGGCTTGATCCGCTTGGAATTCAATCCCTTCTTGATTTAATGAATAAAATGAAAGAAAACGGCGCGGGGATTCTAATGTCAACTCACATTCTGGCAACTGCGGAAAGATATTGTGACCGTTTTGTCATTTTACATGAGGGAAAGATCCGGGCAAAAGGAACATTAAGTGAACTAAGGGAGCAATTTTCTATGCAGGATGCTACATTAGATGATATTTATATTCAGCTGACAAAGGAAGAAAATTATGTTTGATGAGAAGAAGTTGTGGAGAGAGCGATTCAATCAAAGAATGAAGGAGCTTTCTCGTTATTCCCGATATATATTTAATGGTCATATAGTAATTGTACTGCTTTTTTTAATTGGAACAGCAGCATATTTTTACCAGGAGTGGTTAAAAACGGTCCCTGAGCAATTTCCGGCGGCGGCCATAATGGCTGTTGTGATTGGATTACTGTTAACCTACAGTCCAATCAGTACTTTTCTATCTGAAGCAGACAAAATATTTCTGCTGCCATTGGAAAGCAAGCTTTCACGCTATTTTTTCCGCTCAATTATAGTGAGCTTTGCTGTACACGCATACCTTATTTTTCTTGGACTTGGTGTTTTTATACCAATGTACGCAAGGGTGAATGACGGGGACTTTAATAAGTTTATGCCTTTTTTATTCGTGATTCTCATAATAAAAGCGTTGAATGTCATTGTCCGCTGGAAGGTCCTGTATTTTGTTGAAACAAAAGTTCATGTCATTGACTCGCTTGTAAGATATGCGATAAATGCTGTTTTCCTTTTCTTTCTCTTTTCGAATGCCAGAATTATTTTTCTGATTCCTGTGGTGTTGTTATTAATGGGTTTACTATTCTTTTATCACAGAAATACAATGGATAAAGGCTTGAAATGGGAGTATTTAATCGAGATGGAAGAGAGAAGAATGACTTCCTTCTATCGGCTAGCCAATTTATTTACCGATGTTCCGAAGTTAAGGGACCGTGTGAAGAGGCGTAAATGGCTTGATTGGGTGTTCAGCAAGATATCCTTTGCACAAAAGGAAACTTTCAACCATCTTTATGTAAGAACCTTTCTGCGGGCAGGTGATTACTTTGGGTTATTTATCCGATTAACTCTTATTTGTATTGGTGTTCTTTATTTTATTTCCTTTGGACTAGGTCAGACAATCGTTGCGCTGCTTTTTATTTATTTAACTGGGTTTCAGTTAATTCCTCTTTGGAACCATCATCAAAATAAACTTTGGATCAAGCTTTATCCAATCAAGGAGGAATTAAAAGAAAAAGCCTTTAAGCGGCTGCTCTCAAGGGTTTTATATTTACAATCCCTTTTATTAGCCATAGCGATTTTATTAAAAGGCGAGGGGATGTTAGCCTTCATTACTCTAATAGCTGGATTAGGTTTTGCCTACTTTTTTACAAATGTATATATTACGAAAAGACTGAAATCATGAATATGAATGAAACTATTCATTCCCGTTACCGTATTTATTAGTAAGAAAAAAAAGGATGGGTAGCATATGAATGAGTATGAGTTGCAAGCATATAAAGAGATTGAAGAGTGGAAACATAAATTATTTAAAAAATCCGGGATGTTAAATCGCCTGTCAAAAAAAGCACAAACAAAAGTGAATAGTCTGATCCCAGAAAAGGCACATCAAATCCTAACTGACAGTATAAAGAATATGGTAAAGGCAACACTTGTCGGTTCCAATTTAACAACGCGAAAAAAACAAACAGCTTGCCATTCGCTAGAGGAAATGGATAAAAAGCTTACTGAAAAATTCTCCTCCTATAAAAAAACAGCTATCGTTGAGGGAGCTGGAACTGGAGCAGGCGGAATTCTGCTCGGATTGGCTGACTTTCCGCTGCTTTTAACGATAAAAATGAAATTTCTATTTGAAGCGGCAGCTATTTACGGTTTTGATACAAATGAATATGAAGAACGGTTATTTATTCTTCATGTGTTCAAGCTGGCTTTTTCAAGCAGTGAAAAGAGAAGAGAAACCTGGCAGATTGTTGAGGAATGGGATGTGAGAAAGTCTCAAGTTTTGGAAATGGACTGGAGAGAATTTCAGCAAGAGTATCGTGATTATATCGATTTTGTCAAAATGCTTCAGTTGGTTCCGGGCATTGGGGCCGCTGTAGGCGCATTTGCAAACAATAATTTAATGGAACAGCTCGGAGAGACAGCGAAAAATGCATATCGGATGCGAGTATTGAAAACAGTCCCAAAGCCAGAGTGAAAAGTACCCTAGAGGACAGGCACAAAAATGTCTATTCTATAGGGTGCTTTTTTGTATATAAATTTATTTCACTTAAAAATGCAAAAAATTAACAAAACTATATGAATTAATATTATAATAGTAAAAAGGTTCTAATGTCTGATGTTCAGATTAATGGAGGGGTTGTATGCTAGAGGGAAAAATTAATCAATTGAAGAAAACAACACTATCTCAAGATATTGTCCAGCAATTGATGGAGTTAATAATAAATGGGACAATTTCTTCTGGTGAAAAGTTGCCATCCGAAAAAGAGTTAATGGAGTTATTTGGTGTAGGAAGAAGTACGCTTAGAGAGGCAACACGTGCCCTTGCTGCTCTAGAACTGATTGAAGTCAGAGTTCCTGAAGGGACATTTGTTACAGAGTCATTTGGAGGGTTCTTTACTAAACATCTCGCACTTATGTCTAAGATTAGTTTTGACAATATTACTGAACTCATTGAAGCAAGAGTAAAATTTGAGACAGATTTAGCAGAAATGGCTGCTGAAAAGTCCACCGTTGCTGATCACGAAAGATTAGATAACATTCTTCATTCTATGAGTAAGGCCAGCAATAATGAAGAATTTTTGAAGACAGACTTGGAATTCCACACGGCAATTGCTGAAATAGCAAGAAATTCTTTTATGCTGCAAGTAATGAATATTTTACGTGATATAACAAAGGAGTGGATGTTTAAAGTAATCGAATCCTCAGCTATTCAGGAGAAAGCTATAAACCATCATATGAAAATAGCTCAAGCAATAAAGGATAACAATCAAGAAGAAGCTGGAAATGCGATGTTAGAGCATCTAACAATCGTAAGTAATTTATTATTAGAATATCATAACAAAAAACAATAAGTTAATTAGGATGACTCTTTATAAAAAGTAGAGTTATCCTTTTTTAAATATATTCAGAATATTTTAAAAAGACATTGACATAAAAAGAGTGATTATTTATAATTCTCTTAAGGTTAGATGGTCTGATGTTAAGATAATAATGCTAAGGAGGGTGCATATGTCTACGACTAAAAGTGTAAAGGTGTATCAAATGTATATTGATGGGGAATTTATTGAATCCAGTTCAAATGAAACTTCAATTGTCATTAATCCCGCAACAGAAGAAATCATTTCAGAGGTTCCAAAAGGAACAGTGGCTGATGCAAGGCGTGCTGTTGATGCGGCAGCACTTGCTCAGAAGGAGTGGGCAAAACTCCCTGCAATTGAGAGGGCAAATTATTTAAGAGCTATTTCAAAAGGAATCCGTGAGAATGCCGACCATATAGCAAGAGTCATTTCTGAAGAAATGGGAAAAACTCTAGCTTTAGCTGAGGTTGAGGTAAATTTTACAGCAGATTATATTGACTATTCAGCGGAATGGGCTAGACGTTATGAAGGAGAAATTATTCAGAGTGATCGTCCAAACGAAAATATTTTATTATTTAAGCAGCCAATTGGTGTCGTTGCGGGAATACTTCCTTGGAACTTTCCGTTTTTCTTAATTGCACGTAAAGCAGCGCCTGCTTTGATCACTGGAAATACAATTGTGCTTAAGCCTAGTGCTGAATCCCCGAACAATGCGCTTGAATTCGCGAAGATTGTTGAAATGGCGGGCTTGCCAAAAGGTGTAATCAACTTTGTTACCGGAAGTGGAAGTGTGATCGGGAAAGACCTTGCATCCAATCCAAAAGTTGGTTTAGTTAGCTTAACAGGCAGCTATCATGCAGGTGCTGAAGTTATGCGTGCAGCAGCAGAAAATATTACAAAGGTATCACTAGAGTTAGGTGGGAAAGCACCAGCAATCGTCATGGCGGATGCAGATCTAGATCTGGCTGTAAAATCCATTGTTGCTTCCCGTGTTATTAACTCTGGACAGGTATGTAACTGTTGTGAGCGAGTTTATGTTCATGAGGATATAGCAGAAGAGTTCTATGAAAAAGTTGGAGAGGCTATGAAACAAACAAAATTTGGCGATCCTCTTGTTCATTCTGATATTGATATGGGTCCACTAATCAATAAGAGTTCACTAGAAGCTGTTGAGAAGCATGTGGAAGAAGCGATTGCTTCAGGAGCAAAGCTATTAACAGGTGGCAAGAGAACAGGGGAAGTTGGCTATTGCTTTGAACCAACTGTCCTGATTAATACAAACAATGATATGAGAATTATGAAAGATGAGATTTTTGGTCCAGTATTACCGATTGCAACCTTTAAAGACCTAGATGAAGCGATTGATTTGGCTAATGACTGTGAATATGGTTTGACATCTTCTATTTACACCCAAAACATAGATGTTGCCATGCGTGCATGTAATGAGTTAAAGTTCGGTGAAACCTATATCAATAGAGAGAACTTTGAGGCTATTCAAGGTTTCCATGCAGGCTGGAGAAAATCTGGAATTGGTGGAGCAGATGGCAAGCATGGTTTAGAAGAGTATCTACAGACACATGTTGTCTATCTTCAATATAATCAAAACAAAAAATAGTAATCATTCAAAATTTAACGGGGAAAGTTAAGATTTATCTGCTTTCCTCTAAATATTTTTATAAAATTTATCAAAATTAAAAGGAGTGGAAATGTTGAACGAGACATTATATCAGCCGGTCATAACAAAATATAAAGAAATAGAACCTTTTGAAATGGATGAAGGCGTACAATTTCACGACATGATGATGAAAGAAATGGGCCCAAAAACCATTATTGTTGGATTGGCAACGTTTGAACCAGGTAAAGGGTTGCCATGTCATATCCATAATGTGGAAGAGTCTGTAACTATTTTAAAAGGAAATGCCTTTTGTGATGTAGAAGGAGTTCGAACCGCATTAGAGCCTTATGATACTTCCTTTATTCCTGCTAAAATTCCTCACCGATTTGTCAACGCCAGCGAATCTGAAGAGTTAATCATATTATGGGCTTACTCTCAAATTGATGATTCTCTTAAACAAGTAGATGTAGAAAGAATTATCGTCGAAACGGACCTTTGCATGCTTCCTAAAAAATAAAGAAGAAATTCTAATTGTTTGTAGAATTTATATAGAGAATAAAAATTAAGGGAGGCTCTCAAGTTGACTAGAAGGTATTCCGGAAAAGTCTGGGATGATCGATTTTTGCCCAGACTTTCATCTACACAAATTGAAAACTTGCCTAAAAAAGATTCATTGGTCATCCTGCCTATTGGGGCAGTTGAACAGCACGGTCCTCATCTTCCAGTATTCACTGATACTTTACTTGCGGAAACAGTATTAGAAGAATCATTTAAGTATGTTCCTTCTGATTCTAATATTTGGGTTTTACCTCCTCTTCCTTACGGGAAAAGCAATGAGCACCTTGGTCGGGCAGGAACCTTTTCTCTATCTTCGACTACTCTGCAGTCGGTGATTATGGATATAGGCAGAAGTTTAAAACAAAGTGGTTTTAGGCGTTTATTATTGTTTAATGCCCATGGAGGAAATAGTGACCTATTAAATCTTTTAGCAAGAGAGGTGCGGCTAGAAACGAACATAATGGTTTTTCGAATCAATGTTGGAGGATTGACACTTGAAGAAAATTTCCTAAGCGAGACAGAAAGATTATTAGGTATTCATGGAGGGGATTATGAAACTTCCTTGATAATGGCGTCCTATCCAGAATGGGTTAGAGAGGATAAGCTGCCTGTTGAATATCCAGAATTATTGAAAAAGTCAAATTTCCTCCGCTTCCAAAAATCCAATTTTGCGTGGACGATTGACGATGTATCTTCTTCAGGCATTTTAGGAAATGCAAAAACGTCCTCAGCGGAAAAGGGTAGAAGGATTTATGAACAACACGGAAAACATTTGGCGGAAATGCTTTTAGAAATGATGAATTTTGAGATTGATAGCTTAATGGATAAAGAATCTATTGAAATAAAGAGATAATTCTATTTTTCTAGCCCATGAAAAACATTATTAGACTTGTAACTCTCATTAACCGAAAGGATGAATAAAAGTGAATGGTATTCATAAAAAGTTAAGTTCTCTTCTTGGGGAAGAAAATGTGATTGTAGATTTGCCATCACGTAAACAATTATCGAAGGATTTTTATTGGTATTCCCCAGTTCTAACCGATATGTTGGATGATAAAATCGCAGACTACATCGTAAAACCAGGCAATGAAGAAGAGATTAAATGTGTTTTAACTCTTGCTGTACAAAATAAAATTCCTGTAACCATTCGAGGAGCAGGAACGGGAAATTACGGTCAAATTATTCCAATGAATGGCGGCATCCTTATTGATACGACAAGAATGAATAAGATTATTCAGATCGAAGAAGGCTCCGTACGGGTTGAGCCAGGAATTAAATTAGGATTAGTAGAAAAAGAGTTACGAGAAGTAAATCAGGAATTTTGTATTTATCCAACTACGTACATAAAGGCTACGGCAGGTGGCTTTGTAAGTGGCGGATCTGGAGGAATCGGTTCCATTACGTGGGGGAATTTATGGGATGGAAATGTATTAGAGTTAAGAGTCCTAACTATGGAGGAGACTCCTCGTGTTTTTACCGTTAAAGGCGAGGGTATGATGAATTATATTCATAGCTACGGTACAACTGGAGTCATAACCGAAATTGTGTTTAGAACGACAAAGCGAGTTGAATGGACGCAGTGTATTGCCTCTTTTTCTGATCTAGAAAACTCTTTAATTTTTTCGGAAAAGATTGCAAAGGATTCTCAAATTAAGAAACGTTCCATTTCAACATGTGAATGGCCAATCCCATCCTATTTCCAGCCTCTTCAAAAGGTAATAGAACCGGATAAACATATCGTCATATTAGAGGTTGAAGAGAAGTCGTTTGAGCTTGTGAAGTCATTAGTATCTGAACATAACGGTACAGTTTCTTATGAAATCCCATCTTCTAAATACCAAAAGGGAATCAGATTATCAGATTTCACATGGAATCATACAACCTTGTGGGCTCTAAATGCAAATGAAAAAATGACCTATTTACAAGGGAGTTTTTCTCTAGACTCGTATCTTGAGCAAATAAAATTAATTAAAGAGAAGTATAAGGACGAATTTTTTAACCATTTTGATTGGATGAGAAGTAAAGGAGAGCTTATCCCTCAACAAATTCCTCTTGTTCGATACAAGACGAAGGAACATTTATATGAAATGATCTCATTCTGTGAGTCAATCGGTGTTAAGATTTATGATCCACATACAAACTTACTTGAAAAAGGCGGGTGGGAGGCATACATTGATTCAGTTGTGCAGAAGAAACACGAAAATGATCCGCACGGATTATTGAACCCCGGAAAAATTGGTGTTGTGAATGATTTAGTAAAAGGTTAGTTTCTAGAATGTTTTGATGCATGATAAAAAGGGATTGTCCTTATTTATAATTTTTTGGAGGATAATATGAAAGCAAGAACAGTCATACACAATGCACGAATTCCAGGGTCATCAGGTCTTAAAGATTTAACGATTGAAAATGGGAGATTTACTTCCGTAACAGATGCAGATGAGCATCTTACTAAAAGCCCTCAACTTCTTATAGTAGATGTAGAAGGAAGGGTAGTGCTGCCAGGTTTTGTGGATGTGCATATGCATTTAGATAAGGCACTCACTTGGCCTGCAATACCAAACCACTCTGGCACACTGTCAGAAGCCATTTGGCGGTTTGAAGATGCCCAAAATCAAATGGATGTCAACTCCATAACAGAACGAATGACCGCAACAATATTAAAAGCTATACAGCATGGGACGACAGCTATTCGTACCCATCTCAACTATAGTACATCCTCGTATTTACATCAGGTTGTTGAAGCTTTTCAAAAGGTCCAATCTTATTTTTCTGATTACATTACGCTAGAAGCTGTTTTAATGTGTCCTTTTGATATCACGAAAGAGGTGGAAAAGGATATTCGCTGGGCTGTCAATAATGGGATAAATCTGTTGGGTGGAGCACCGCATTTGGCTGAAAATCCACAGCTCAACTTAGCAAAAATTTTTGAATTAGCTGTTTCATTAGACGTTAACATCGATCTACACATTGATGAGTCGGATGATCCGACCGTTAAATCATTAGAGGATGTTTGTCAGTGGACCATTCAAACAGGCTATCAGGGAAGAGTCGTTGCGGGGCATTGTACATCCTTATCGGCCATGAGTGAACTAGAAGCACATGAACTAATGTCACTTGTTCAAAAGGCTCAGATAGGTATTGTAACTCTCCCATCGTCTAATCTGTTTCTGATGGGAAGAGAAGATAAAGGCCTTATTCGCCGTGGATTAACACGAGTTAAGCAAATGCTGGAATTGAATATCTCTGTGGCAGCAGCATCTGATAATATTCAAGACCCGTTTCATCCATACGGGAAAGCAGATTTGCTGCAAATAGCCCTTTTAGCAAGCTACGGAGCTCATTTAACAACGGAAGAAGAAATGGAAAAGCTGATTGAAATGATTACTTCTGTTCCGGCCGAGCTTATGAAGCTTCAAGGATATGGAATTGGAGCTGGGAACTGGGCAGATTTTATTATTCTAGACATTACGGATAAGAAAATGATTTTATCAGAACTTCCAACATCGCGTGAAACTTGGAGGAGAGGGCAGCCTATTTGTCGTATTTCGGAATCCATTACATGGTCGAATAAACTAAAGCCTGTATTGTCGTAATTTGCCTTTTTAAAAAAAGAAGGGTGTGGCGCCATGTATGATCTAATTGTTAGAAATCTTAAATTCCCTTCAGATAATAGCCTAAAAGATATTGGCATTGAAGATGGAAAGATAAAAGAAATTGGAAATATTTTAGAAAAAGGGAAAAAGGAAATTGATGCAATTGGGGATCTTGTATTAGCTCCATTTGTAGAATCCCACATTCATTTAGATACAGTATTAACCGCTGGAACTCCGAGGTGGAATGAAAGTGGTACATTAATTGAAGGGATTAAAATATGGGGGGAACGTAAAAAAAGCTTAACAATTGATGATGTGAAAACGAGAGCGATAGAGGTATTACGTAACCAGCTTTCATACGGAATATTACATGTCCGATCACATGTTGATATTTCTGACCCGAATCTTACAGCTTTACGTACTCTCCTAGAAATTAAAGAACAAGTTTCACCCTATCTTAATTTGCAAATTGTTGCTTTTCCTCAAGATGGAATTCTATCAAATCAAGATAATCAAAAAAGACTTGAGGAAGCTCTAGTTTTAGGGGCAGATGCGGTTGGAGCTATTCCCCATAATGAATATACAAGGGAAACTGGAATTGAATCACTGGAAATTTGTTTTTCGCTTGCCGAAAAGTATAACCGAATGGTGAATGTGTTCTGCGATGAAACAGACGATGGGCATTCAAGGTTTTTGGAAGTCGTTGCCATGCTGGCATTGAAATCGGGGCTGAAGCAAAAGGTGACGGCAAGCCATACAAACGCCATGGCTTATTATCCAGAACCCTATGTGGCAAGACTGATTAGCCTGCTGAAGGAATCCGAAATGAATATTGTATCTTGCCCACTCGTTAGCTCCGTCATGCAAGGACGATATGACTCATGGCCAAAAGGGAGAGGAATTACACGGATAAAGGAATTATGGCATGCTGGCATAAATGTCAGTATTGGACATGACGATATTATGACGCCATTCTATCCTTTTGGAACTGGCAGTATGTTGCAGGCAGCGCATTTGGCTATCCATTTAGCACAAATGACAGGAAGACAGGAAGTCGAAGAAATGATCAACATGGTAACAATAAGAGGTGCAAAGACATTACAGATTGAGTCTCAATATGGAATAGAAGTTGGCAAGCCAGCGAGCTTTGTGACCTTACCTGCCGAGGACTCATTCGATTTAATTCGTCATCAGCCTATGTGCAGTTATGTTATAAGTCATGGAAGAATCATTTCAGAAAATAAATATCATCAACCTCAACTTAATGTAGATGGGATTTTGAAAAAATAAAGTTCAGCATTTATAGAGTGTGAAAATTATTTTGCTATTAAATAACTGAATATTTTCAATCTTTTTTTCAAATTTACGGGGGTGAGCTTTATGGATCAGCATTCTAAAATTGAAGAGTCTTTAGCCAAGAAGTACCGGCAGCCAAAAGGTGTTGAACAGTTCGGGATTGAGGCAGTTCCTGAAGAACTGCGAACAGTTCGCTGGTGGGATATTTCTGCCATGGTTTTAAACTTTGTGGTGAATCCAGGTACCATTTTAATTAGCGGTGCCTTAATCGCTGCAGGTCTGTCGTTTTGGCAAGCGGTGTTTGCTGGATTTCTTAGTATCGCGATTGGTTTTTCTGTTTACCTTGTTGCAGCAACTGTTGGAGTCGATTACGGAGTTCCTGGACTTGTCAGTATGCGTAGTGTATTTGGGATTCGAGGCTCTTGGCTTGCTTCCGGTTTGCGTGCCATATCCAGTGTCTACTGGTTTGCCTTTCAAACCATTTCTGGTGCCCTTGGATTAACAGCTGTGCTTGAAGTTATATTGGATAGGCCTGTTAGTTTAGCACTAGTCAGTTTAATCTTTGCATTATTACAGGTATTGATCGCAACCTTTGGGTACAACTCATTAAAGATTTTATCCCGTTACTCCCTTGTTTTGAAATTACTATTTTCCATTACAATTATTTACGTCTTGATGAACTATCCGACACCATCTTATCACCCATCTGCAGTTTTCAGTTTTGCTGGCGGTGAGGGGATGAAATGGGCTTTAATTTTACTTTGGGCAACGAGCATGGCGGCTGCATGGTTCTCAAACTTCACTGATGCTGCTGATTTTTGTCGCTATTCCAAAACAAGAGTAGACATGTGGATTGGCACATTTGTGGCAGCAGTTCTTGGTCAGCTTATTTGTTCATTTGTTGGTGGATATGCTGTTGCGGCAGCATTAGGTAAAAATGATAATCCATTTGATGTGATCGTTGGGGCTTCAAATGGTGCAATGTGGTTTTTACTTCTTATATCTGTTTATATCGTGTTGGATAATTGGACGATTAATGTTCAAAACCTATATACCGGCGGATTGTCGTTGAGTAATATTTTTACTCGGCTTGGTCGATTCTGGGGCACGATTATTGTTAGTGTCATCGGGGTTATTTTTTCATTGATGCCGCAGCTTGTTAATGGATATATCGGTTATATGGGAATCTTAGGAAACATCTTTGCTCCAATGGGTGGAGTATTCCTTGCTCATTATGTTCTGTTGGCCCGGAGCAAGCTTGATATCCCATCATTATTTATTCGAGGAAGCCGTTATTGGTATTGGAGTGGCTTCAACTGGGTAGCGATGTTTTGGACAATTGTTGGATTTTTCATCAATAGAAATATCCCAGTTGGATGGATTAATATCATTTGGACCGCAGCGATTGTTGGTTTCTTATATTGGCTAACTGTAGTAATTATGCGTAAATCATCGGCAGTTTTAAATGCTGGAGCGGAAGCTGTTGACATCGATATGCCAAGTTCTATTGTAGTTGAGGATGGACTAGTTGAAAAATATAAAATGTAATATCCCTACCTTTATAAATACAAATCAATTTCAAAAGGATGACTAATGATGATTGAAAAAGCAACTGTTATTGGTGCAGGTGTAATGGGACATGGCATTGCTCAAGTGTTCGCACTTGCAGGGATTCCGGTGCATTTATATGATTTAAAAAAGGAGACATTAATAAATGCACTTGCGTCTATTAACAATAATTTAGATTTGTATGTAAAAAACGAACTCATATCTTCATCAGATAAAGACCAAACACTAAAGCATATTCATTTGACAACAAATTTGGAAGAGAGTTTAGTTGATTCAACATTCGTCATTGAAGCTATTCCCGAGGATTTACAGTTAAAATGGGATCTGTATAAATCATTAGAGGCAATTTGTGCACAGGATGTAATTATCGCATCCAATACATCCACTATTCCTCTCACAGCATTAATTCAACATAGCATCTACCCTGAGCGGTTTATTATTGCCCATTTTTTAAATCCTGCACCGTTAGTACCTTTAGTGGAAGTGATTAAACATGAGAGTACTTCCAAATATGTTATCGATACAACGATGGCGTTGCTAAAAAGTATCGGAAAAACTCCTATTTTATTAAAGAAGGAGATACAAGGATTTGTCGCAAATAGGATACAAGCAGCCTTATTAAGGGAAGCATTGGCTTTAATTGATGATGGCATTGTCGATGTGGAGGATATGGATAAAATTATTAAGGATGGACCTGGGTTTAGATGGGCATTTATTGGGCCAATAGAAACAGTAGATTATGGTGGACTAGATACGTGGAAACGAATTTTTGATAATTTATTCCCTAATCTAAATAATCTTCAAGGTGCACCAGAATTTATTACTAAACTTGTTGCTCAAAATAAGCTTGGAGCTAAAACTGGGGAGGGGATCTATCTATATAAGGACACATCAATCAATGCTGTTTTAACCGGTAGGGATGAAAATTTTTTACGGATGCTTAAAATAAGAAACAATAAACAACCTGTTGAAAAATAACATTAGAACTGTTTCGAAACCGTTAAGAGAAAAAAGAATCACCATGCTAAAGCTGCAGGGTGATTCTTCTATATTAATGTGTACTAACTTTTGTTTCGTTATCGTTATTTTGCCATGTATGGCATTGTAGTGCTGCAGAGCCAAGTGTTTTGGCCGCGATGATCATCGCCTTTTCGTCAATATCAAATTTAGGATGGTGATGTGGGTAATTTTCATCTGTATTTTCTGGCTTCGCACCGGTAAAGAAGAATGTTCCTTTTACATGCTGGAGATAATAAGCAAAATCTTCTCCGCCCATTTGCGGTTCCGTTTCTACAACCTCGGTTACTTCATCAATATTTTGTGCGCAATTGATTAGGAATTCAGTTTCGTCCTTATGGTTAATAACAGCCGGGTAGCCTCTTGCATACAAGTAATCGTATGTGCTATCTGCTGTGTAGCATGTTCCTTTTACAATCCGTTCAATTTCTTTTTCGATATTGGTACGGACTTCTTCATTAAAAGTACGGACGGTTCCGCCAAGTTTTACTTTATCAGCAATTACATTAAAGGCGTTTTCTGCAATAAAGTAGGCAACCGTTACAACAGCAGAATCAATTGGATTGACTTTTCTGCTGACAATTTGCTGCAAGTTCACGACTAGCTGAGAAGCAGTAACAATTGCATCCTTCGTTCTATGCGGCTGTGCTCCATGACCGCCTTTTCCCTGAATCGTAATTTCAAAACGATCTGCAGCAGCCATTACTGGACCAACTCGATATTGAATAGTGCCAGTTGGCTCTGAAGCCCATAAATGTGTGCCAAATATGACATCGACACCTTCTAAACACCCATCTTCAATCATAGAAATAGCCCCGCCTGGAGCAAATTCCTCAGCATGCTGATGAATCATCACATATGTACCTTCAAGCTCTTCACGCATTTCATGTAGCGATTTAGCGAGAACGAGCAATGTAGCAGTATGGCCATCGTGTCCACAAGCATGCATAACACCTGGTACAAGAGATTTGTATGGCACATCTTTTTCATCTTGAATTGGAAGTGCATCGAAATCGGCTCTTAAAGCAACTGTTTTTCCAGGTTTGCTTCCATAAATCTTCGCAACAACCCCATTTCCTCCGACATTGCTTCTTACTTCAATTCCTAATTTTTCATAGTAGGACTTAATATAATTTGCGGTTTTTACTTCCTTAAAGGAAAGCTCAGGATGTTGGTGCAAATAGCGTCTTATTGAAACCATGTCTTCATAATAATTTTCTAATTTGGCAAATAATTTATTAAGCATAGCCACTCTCCTATTGTTTGTATTTTGAATATTATAGCATTTTATGTTGTAAAGGAGGGATTGTTTTTGCTAAAATAAGGTACGTGTGTGAAAAAAGGTTAGCAGAAAGAGGGAAAGATTTGGAATTAAGAAAGTCGCCCATTACATATGTATTGATTGTAATTTCCGCTTGTATTTTCATTTATTTTGCCTTAGCGGTAAAAAGCGGAGAGCCATTACATTTCGATCAAAATGTCAGTTCGTTTTTATTAAGTCTATTTAAGGAAAACTCTTATCCGTTTTTCAAAGCGCTTAATGTGATTGGTTCCTTCAAAGGAATTGGACTAATAGCACTTGTCGTTATATTTCTATTATGGATGAAAAAAAGGGACTATGCCGGTATGGCAGTGTTCACCTTAACGGTTGCAACAGGGGCTTTGCTGAACGATTACGTAAAAGATACTATTGCACGCCCACGTCCGGAGATTAAGCACATCGTTCATGTGAATAGCTTTAGTTTTCCAAGTGGACATGCGATGATGGGGATTGTTTTGTATGTATTGATTGCTTACTTCATCGTTTGTAATATCCAGTCACGAGCAGGAAAATGGCTAGTCATGTTCCTCGCATTTTTGATCATTATTATGCTTGGAGTTAGCCGTATCGTTTTACAAGTTCATTATCCATCAGATATAGTTGCGGGCTATGCTCTAGGCTTAGCTTGGGTCCTTATGGGGATTATTATATATGAGTTCTTTAGGGGAAAATGGCGTTAATCGAATAATACATAAGTTAAAACAGACTCTTCCATTTAATTTAAATTGGAAGAGTCTGTTTAGTTTTTATATGAATAACAAAGTAGCCTTAATAAACGAGGGATAAACTCTTTCAAGAGGAAACAACTTCCCTGAAGGTAGTTAAGAGCCAATCTTAAACCCCCTCAAAGAGAAACAACTCCCCCGAAGGTAGTTAAGAGCCAATCTTAAATCCCTTCAAGAAGAAACTACTCCCCCGAAGGTAGTTAAGAGCCAATCTTAAATCCCTTCAAGAGGAACCTACTCCCTCGAAGGTAGTTAAGAGCCTCTCTTAAATCTCTTCAATAAGGAGCTACTCCCTCGAAGGTAGTTAAGGACCGCTCAAAAACTCCCTTCAAGAGGAAAATAATCCCCTGAGGTAGTTAAGAATCACTCATAAATCCCTTCAAGAAGAAACTACTCCCTCGAAGGTAGTTAAGAACCACTCTTAAAAGGAAACTACCCCCACAAAGAACCGTTTATATACTAATCATCCTCAGAGGGAATATAATACTTCGAAATATAGGGTGCCCCCATAAATATTTGGGATTGGGCGGGGGGAGATTTTGTTCCTTGGAAGAAAGATTGATAAGATGGGGTATTTTCCCAATCCATATAGGACCTTTCACTTTTCCATAAGGTTAGAATGATATAAGTGTTGGATTTGCTCGGCCGCAATACTCGCAGGGCTACAAAGCCGGGATTATTAAGCAGGTGAACATGGTCAGCTGAATACCGATATTCAAACATTGGTTTGTCGTCATCAATAACAGGAATATGATTTAAAACTAAAAAACCTGAATTCTCTAAAACACCCTCTGATTTCAGAACCTTATAAGATCTTGGGGCACCGAAAACGGTTTTCCCTGAGGTTTCATGAACAAGAACTGCCTCCTCGTTATTCTGTATAAGAAGTATTTTTTCCTTACCGTATTTTCCCTTTATTTTTTTCAAGAATTCAAATGTACCGCTCGTCATATAAATATTCATCTTTTAGGTCACCTCTCTAATAGAAAAGTCAAAAAATTAGGTTTTTCTGTTTATTTTAGCCTTGAACCTTCTTTAAATTCGTCAAATTTTCGACATTTCCTCTTATAAACTATACAACTATAGTGGAAAGGGATACAGTAAGGATGGACAAAAAGTTGTAGGAATTTTAATTATTACTATATATATATTACAATGAAAAGCAGACAGTCTTTGAAAGGGGATTAATTTTAATGGAAAGAATGTTTAATGATACATTTTTACGAGCAGCAAAAGGTGAGAAAACGGATCATGTGCCAGTTTGGTATATGCGCCAAGCAGGCCGTTCTCAGCCAGAATATCGTGCAATAAAGGAAAAGTATTCTCTATTTGAAATAACACATCAGCCTGAGCTATGTGCTTATGTGACAAAATTGCCTGTTGATCAATATAACAATGATGCAGCCATTCTTTATAAGGATATTATGTCACCGCTTCCTGCACTTGGAGTGGAGGTTGAAATTAAATCTGGTATAGGTCCAGTGATTTCAAATCCAATCCGTTCAACAGCAGATGTTGAAAAACTAGGAGAAATTAATCCAGAAGAAGATGTGCCTTATGTTTTAGAAACAATCAAAATTCTTACACAGGAGCAATTGACAGTGCCTCTTATTGGCTTTGCAGGTGCACCATTTACTCTTGCAAGCTACATGATTGAAGGCGGCCCTTCTAAAAATTACAATAAAACGAAGGCTTTCATGTATGCAGAGCCTGAAGCTTGGTTTGCCTTAATGGATAAACTCAGCGAAATGACAATTACATATGTTAAATCCCAAATTAGAGCAGGCGCGAAGGCGATTCAAATTTTTGATTCATGGGTAGGGGCTTTAAATGTGGCTGATTACCGTGTTTTCATAAAGCCAACGATGAATAAAATTTTCTCTAGCCTCAGAGAAGAAAATGTTCCGCTTATTATGTTTGGGGTTGGAGCAAGCCACCTTGCAATGGAATGGCACGACCTGCCATTAGATGTAGTAGGACTTGACTGGAGACTTCCTATTAAAGAGGCAAGGGAAAGAGGAATTACAAAAGCAGTTCAAGGAAACCTTGATCCTGCCCTTTTGTTAGCCCCATGGGAAGTAATCGAGGAAAGAGCGAAAGCAATTTTAGATCAAGGAATGGAACAGCCAGGCTATATATTTAACCTTGGACACGGCGTATTCCCTGAAGTCAAACCAGAAACATTAAAGAAATTAACGGCATTTGTACATGAATATTCTGCTTCTAAGCTGGGCAACTAGAGTAGCAACAGATCTACTAGAGGTGATTAGATGACAAGGAAGAAAATGGGCCTGCTTGTAATGGCATATGGCACTCCAAATAAAGAAGAAGATATAGAACGCTATTATACTCATATTCGCAGAGGGAGAAAGCCTTCTCCAGAGATGCTTGAAGATTTGAGGGCCAGATATGAAGCAATTGGCGGTATATCTCCATTAGCAAAAATTACTTTGGATCAAGGAAAAAGCCTAGAAACATATTTAAATGAAAATCAAGAAGAGTACGAGTTTCAAATGTATCTTGGCTTAAAGCATATCGAGCCATTTATTGAAGATGCAGTTAAACAAATGAATCAAGACGGTATTGAAGAAGCGGTAAGTATTGTATTGGCTCCACATTTTTCAACGTTTAGTGTGAAGTCATACAATGGCAGAGCGAAGGAAGAAGCGGAAAAGCTTGGAGGTCCTGTTATACATTCAGTGGAAAGCTGGTATGATGAGCCAAAGTTCATCCAATATTGGGTTGACCGTGTAAAGTCTACTTTTGAAGGGATGCCGCAAGAGGAAAGAGAAAAGTCAGTGTTAATCGTTTCAGCTCATAGTTTACCTGAGAAGATTCTGCAATTGGGAGACCCTTATCCAAAACAGCTTCAAGAAACAGCGGATATGATTGCCAAAGGAGCTGGAGTGAAAAATTATGCTGTCGGCTGGCAAAGTGCAGGAAATACGCCAGAACCTTGGCTTGGTCCCGATGTTCAAGACTTGACTAGAGAGCTTTATGAAACAGAAGGGTATAAGGCATTTGTTTATACACCAGTAGGATTTGTCTCCGATCATCTTGAAGTGTTATATGACAATGATTATGAATGTAAAGTGGTTACTGATGAAATTGGTGCGAGCTATTATCGACCGCCTATGCCGAATGATCAGCCAGAATTTATTGAGGCATTGGCAGCCGTCATTCTTAGAAAATTAGCAAACAAGTGAGACTAAAGTAAAGAAGGCGAAGAACCGTGTCGGAACAAAAGAAAAGGGTTGTTATTATCGGTGGTGGAATTACAGGTTTAACAGCTGCTTATTATTTACAAAAGGAAGTAAGGGTTAAAGGACTGCCGCTTGAGATAAAATTAATTGAAGCTACCGATCGGCTTGGCGGAAAAATGCAAACCGTTGTACGTGATGGATTTGTCATAGAGAGAGGTCCAGATTCCTTTCTTGCCCGTAAGCAAAGTGCTTCACGTCTTGCGAAGGAAGTAGGAATGGAAGATAAATTAATTAGAAATACGGCTGGTAAGTCTTTTGTACTCGTTAAGAATCGCTTGCATCCTATGCCAGGGGGTTCTGTTATGGGAATACCTACACAAATAGCCCCTTTTGTTACGACTGGTTTATTTTCTTTGGCGGGAAAGGCAAGAGCAGCTGCAGATTTTATTTTGCCAAAATCAGACCCAGCTAATGACCAATCACTTGGCAAGTTCTTTCGCAGAAGGCTTGGAGATGAAGTGGTTGAAAACTTAATTGAGCCTTTGCTATCCGGTATTTATGCTGGAGATATTGACCGGCTTAGTCTCATGTCAACCTTTCCGCAGTTTTACCAGGTTGAACAAAAATATAAAAGCTTAATATTAGGGATGAAGAAATCAACTCCAGCATCGCCAAAGAATGCTGGAAAGAAGACAGATAAGGGGATTTTTCTAACAATCAATACAGGCTTGCAGTCTTTTGTAGATGCTATAGAATCAAAGCTAGAGCCCCATTCTGTCATGAAGGGCTTCAGAGTTGAACGGATAAGCAAAAAAGAAAATAGATATGAAATTGAGTTAAATGGGGGAGATCAGCTGCACGCTGACAGTATTATTATGTCTGTCCCACATCATATAACCCATTCTGTTTTTTCCGACTATCAATTCTTTGACCCGTTTATGGAAATGTCATCCACCTCTGTCGCAACAATTGCTCTTGCTTTTCCTGAAGCAGCAATCGATAAGGATATTGAAGGAACAGGTTTT
The DNA here is from genome assembly GCF_036965085.1 of Bacillus sp. JJ1532. Taxonomy (NCBI): domain Bacteria; kingdom Bacillati; phylum Bacillota; class Bacilli; order Caryophanales; family Bacillaceae; genus Bacillus; species Bacillus sp. JJ1532. The sequence continues at coordinate 15,812 of NZ_JBALOW010000008.1, read as the reverse complement.
GTTGTCTCTAGAAATAGTGATTATACCATTACTGCGTGTACATGGACTCACAAAAAATGGCCGCATACTACACCTGCCGGAAAAGTGCTTATTCGCTGTTATGTAGGCAGACCTGGTGATGAGGGTGTTGTGGAGCTTTCGGATGATGAATTAATTAAGATAGTGCTTAATGAGCTTAACAAAACAATGAATATTACGATGGATCCTGATTTTGCTGTCATTTCAAGATGGATTGATTCCATGCCGCAGTATACAGTCGGACATAAAGAACGAATTGAAAAGGTCAAAACGTATTTAGCTTCTGAGCTTCCAGGTGTTTTTCTAGCGGGAAGCTCGTTTGAAGGATTAGGGATGCCTGACTGTATTGACCAAGGTGAAGCAGCTGTTGAAAAGGTCTTATCATTTTTAAATATGGATGAAAAAAAAGCTGTCTTGTGACAGCTTTTTTTTCTTGATTTATGATTTTTTTCATGTTATCTTAAAATGTACACAAAATGACCGAAATGTTCAATTGGTCACTAACTACGAAAAGAGGTGTTGTTTTGGCCATGGATCGCAAGCAGCTAATTATTGAAGCGGCTACCAAATCCTTTTCCCTATTTGGCTATAAGGCAACAACGATGGATCAGGTCGCAAAAATAGCTAATGTTGGAAAAGGGACCATCTATACATTTTTTAAAAATAAGGAAGAGCTTTTTGACGAAATCATTAATTCCCTTATAAATGAAATGAAGCATGCTGCCGATGAAGCAATTGACCCATCGCTTTCTTTTCATGAAAATGTTCACCGCGGCCTCTACAAACTCTTAGAGTTTCGGCTGAAGCATCAGCTCACTATCAAGCTTTTTCAAGAGGGAAAGGAAATGGGCACTCCAGCAGTCATTGAGGTAATGACAAAATTAGAAGAGGAAATCATTACTTACTTGAAAGGGAAAATCTTACATGCGATTGAAAAGGAAGAAGTTCGACCGTGTGATCCGGAACTGACTGCTTTTATAATGCTAAAGCTGTATGTTTCCTTGATTTTTGATTGGGAAAAGCGTCATCAGCCATTAGAGAAAGAAGAAATAGCGAGAATTTTTGAACAGTATATTTTCGATGGATTATCAAATGGATAATCCTCATTTTTTGTAGGAAAATGACCAGTTGAACAAAATGGTCAATTATTTAAGGGGGGTAACGAAATTGAAGGGTAATTTATTTAAAAAGGAATTATCAAGCATTGTGCGAAATAAAAAGGTTCTAATTCCGATCATTGCCGTGCTTTTTATTCCTGTATTATATAGCGGAATGTTTTTATGGACGTTTTTGGATCCATATGCTAAGCTTGCAGATTTACCAGTCGCAGTTGTTAATGAGGATAAAGGGGCAGACTATGATGGAAAAGGCTTGCAGCTTGGGAAAGAGCTTATTGATAAATTAAAAGAAAGCAAGGATTTTGACTACCATTTTGTAGAAAAAGAGGATGCATATAAGGACCTGAAAAATCAAAAATATTATATGCTAATTGAAATTCCAAAGGATTTCTCGGAAAATGCTACAACTCTTCTTGATGAAAATCCGGAAAAGTTAAGGCTGCATTATGTACCAAATGAAAGTTATAATTTCCTATTTTCACAAATCGGCGGTACAGCCGTTGAAAAAATCAAAATCTCACTTTCTGAGAAAATTACTGAAACATATGCGGAAACGATGTTTGATAAAGTTAGTGATCTTGCGAATGGAATGGAAAAGGCAAGCGAAGGTGCTGTAAAAATTAATAATGGCGCAGCTGAATTGAAGGATGGATCTTCCGAAATTTATGCTAATCTTTCCGTATTAGCTGAAAAATCCATTGAATTTAATAATGGTGTTGGAATAATAAATAATGGCTCAAAAGAATTAGTATCAGGCTCAAAAGCCCTTGCTGATGGACTTGGTCAATTACAGGAAGGACATAACCAGCTAAAGTCTGCGTCTAATCAGTTAAAGGCAGGCAACGAACAAATGGCCTCAGGTATTTCTCAAGCAACTGATGGATTAAATAAACTGAATGAAAAGCTCCCGACTATTGTTTCGGGAACTGAGCAGATTGGTACAGGGGCAAATAAATTATCAGCCTCCCTTCAGCAATGGCAATCCGAAGCAGAAAAGGTAAGCGGCGGTATGGCAGAATTACAAAAGAATCTACAGGTGCTAATCGGACAGCTACCGGAAAATTCACCACAGAGATTGCAATTGGAAGGTGCTTTAAATCAGTTAAAAAGTGGAACAGCTGAACTTGCAGGAGCTGCTGGACAAATGGCAAATGGCGGTTCAGAGCTTGCTAATAAAATTAGTGCTTTAAATGAAGGACAGAAACAGGTGCAGCAAGGAGTTAGCCAGCTGGCACAAGGAAGTCAACAGCTTAATGTTGGGGTCAAAAAAATTTCGGAAGGGCAAAATGACTTCCAAGCAGGCATGGATACCTTTGGACAAAAATTTGCCGATGCGAAAGCAGGCGCTGATCAATTAGCAAACGGTTCTACAGTATTAGCAGGTGGACTTGGCCAATTACAGGATGGTTCAAAGGCAATTCAGGATGGAACCGGGAAGCTGAAGGACGGTGCTGAAAAACTTGCTAACGGAAATACCACCTTATATGACGGTTCAAAGGAATTAGCGGATAAACTCGCAGCTGGGGCAGATCAAGCATCATCGGTACATGCCAACGATAAAACGTATAGTATGATGGCTGGGCCAGTGAAGGTAGATAATGAAAAAATTAATAAAGTTCCTAACTATGGAACAGGATTTACCCCATATTTCTTATCATTAGGTCTATTCGTTGGAGCGTTATTATTATCGATCGTGTTTCCAATGCGTGAACCTGCAGGAGTACCGCGTAACGGAATAAGCTGGTTTACAAGCAAGTTTCTTATTTTAATGGGAGCTGGTATTTTACAGGCTTTACTTGCTGCAGTGATTATTCTTGCGGGTTTAAAAATAGAGGTTCAAAGTGTTCCATTATTTATCCTATTTTCGATTATTTCAAGCTTAACGTTTATTACGTTAGTTCAATTCTTTGTTACCGTATTTGGAGATCCAGGACGATTTATGGCGATTATCATTTTAATTTTGCAATTAACAACGAGTGCTGGAACATTTCCGCTTGAGTTAATTCCAAATCTATTACAGCCATTCAATGCAATACTGCCAATGACTTATACAGTATTTGGGTATAAAGCAGTTATTTCAAGTGGAGACTTTAGCTTTATGTGGCATAATGTGGCGATATTGGGGATCTTTATAGTGATCTTTATCGCTGGAACCATTGGATATTTTACAACTATGTATAAGAAGCGTTTTGCAGTTATTGCGGAATAAGAGAAAAACCAGCCGTTCATTTCAAGACGGCTGGTTTTTCTATGACTATATGAATCTGTTATAAAATATCTTTAACACCTAGGCAATGATCACATTTATTCCCATAGCATTCATGCTGCTCATCAATAGACTTCCCACACTCAACACATTGCTTTGCCGGTAAATTTCTAAAAAATTCGATGATGTTTTGAATCATTTTGAGAGCCTCCTAAGTTTTTTGATTAGTAAGATTATTTGATTTTATTGTATTATAACAGAGGTGATATGTCAATAACTGTTTCAATACAAAAATCAAAAAAAGAAAAATTGGTTCTTTGGCTATATAAGTGGCATGGTTATTTCAAAATCCTTATTTTAGTCCCATTGGGGTATAATATTAGCAATCGATAAGTTTTGTAAGGAGGTTTTTAAGTGAATTTTACAGTTATAGGACATTGGGGCGGTTATCCAAAGGCAGGAGAAGCGAGTTCGGGGTATTTACTCGAGTATGATGGATTCCATTTGCTGATTGATTGCGGAAGTGCTGTACTATCACAGCTACAACGTGTTTTACAGCCTGAGGAACTAAATGGAGTCATTCTATCTCACTATCATCCTGATCATACAGCTGATATTGGTGTATTGCAGCATGCCAGACTGATTCAAGGCTTCTTAGGTAAGGAAATGGAGTGTCTTCCTATTTACGGACATTCGGAGGATGAAGTTGAATTTTCAAAGTTAACCTATAAAAATATTACTGAAGGGATAGCCTATAATCCTGATCAGGCTTTAACAATTGGGCCTTTTAGGGTACAATTTTTACTGACAGACCATCCTATTACTTGTTTTGCAATGAGATTTGAAGCTGGCGGGAAATCTATCGTTTATACAGCTGATACATCATTTAAAGAAGAATTGGTTCCCTTTACAAATGGGGCTGATTTACTCGTGTGTGAATGCAATTTCTATGGAAATCAGAATGGAAAAAGCGCTGGACATATGACAAGCCTAGATGCAGGGAAATTAGCTAGTGATGCCAATGCCCGTCAACTGTTACTTACACATTTGCCTCATTACGGAAACTTGGAACAATTAAAGGAAGAAGCAGCGACACGATATAATGGTCCAATTTCACTAGCTTCTTTGCAATGGTCGTTAACCTTATAAAGGAGTGGAACAAATGTTATTTATCGATAACAAAGGAATAACAGATCCAAGAATTAATCTCGCCATTGAGGAATATGCACTTAAAAACTTAGATATTAATGAAACCTATTTGCTATTTTACATAAATGAGCCATCTATCATTATTGGAAAAAACCAAAATACTATAGAAGAAATTAATACGGAATACGTAGAAGGCAATGGTATTCATGTTGTCCGCCGTTTATCAGGTGGAGGCGCTGTATACCATGACTTAGGGAATTTAAACTTCAGCTTTATAACAAAGGATGATGGGGAAAGCTTCCATAATTTCCGTAAATTCACTGAGCCTGTTGTTCATGCCCTTCAAAAATTAGGGGTAAATGCTGAATTGAGTGGACGTAATGATTTAACAGCAGAAGGAAGAAAAATTTCCGGGAATGCTCAATTTTCAACTAAAGGAAAAATGTTCAGCCATGGCACCCTTCTGTTTGATTCCGAAATTGATAGCGTTGTCTCAGCATTAAAGGTGAAAAAGGATAAAATTGAATCAAAAGGAATTAAATCCATTCGCAGCCGTGTAGCGAATATTTCCGAGTTTTTATCAGAGAAAATGACGATTGAGGAATTTCGATTGCTCCTGCTTCAAAATATTTTTGGTGGGGAAAAAATCGAAGAGTACAAGCTTACCGATGAAGATTGGGAAAAAATTCACCAACTGTCTAAGGAAAGATACCAAAACTGGGATTGGAATTATGGCAAATCTCCTAAATTCAATTTGCAGCACTCTCATCGGTTCCCAGTTGGACAAATAGATATTCGTCTAGAAGTTGAGGGAGGAATAATTCAGCATTGTAAAATATTTGGCGACTTCTTCGGAGTAGGCGATGTAGCTGAACTTGAAGAAAGGCTAACCGGATTGCGTTATGAAAGATCCGCCATTGAAAAGGCAATCGAGGATATTGATGTGAAGTATTACTTCGGGAATATTACGAAAGAGGATTTTCTAAACTTAATTTACTAGGTTGGTGTGAGCGTTTCTGACGGGAAACGCTCTTTTTTATTGGGAAAAGTGTATAAAGGTAATAATAGGTCCAGATACAGAAAAATGACCTTACTGGGATAATATCAATATGTAAAAACTTTTTACACAAGCTAAAGCGTCTTATTAGTGTATACAAATTATTTGCAATAAAGGAGCCTTTTTGCGAAATGAGGAAAACAAAATTTAATTACGATGATTTATTTACTGAATTTGTAAGGGAGAATAAAGAAAACTTATACAGGCTTGCTTACAGCTATGTGAAAAATTCCGAGGACGCTTTAGATATTGTACAGGATTCCATTCATAAAGCTATGAGGGCAATAAATTCGCTTCAAGATTTTAGTATGCTGAAGAGCTGGTTTTACAGAATTGTTGTAAATACTTCTTTAGATTTTCTTAGAAAGCATAAGCGAGTTAGTATTGTGGATGCTGAAACGATGGAGTCCATTTCTCCGGGAAAAGAAGACCATTACGAAAATATTGATTTAGAAAGGGCATTAGATCAATTACCACTAGAGTATAAAAGTATTATTATTTTACGATATTTCGAGGATTTAAAAATAGATGAAGTTGCTGATGTCCTAAATGAAAATATCAATACGATAAAAACAAGATTGTATAAAGCTTTGAAATTATTACGCATTGAAATGCAGGACGATGTCATCGAGGGGGCAAAATAGAATGGACAAAAAATTAGAACAGCTGGAAAAGGAATATAAAAATATACCAATACCTGATGAACTAGATTTTGTTGTGGAAAGGGCATTAAAAAATGGGAAGAAAAAAACTAAAAGTGGTTTAAAATGGATTGTTGGAACAGCGGCGGCAGCTACACTTTTTATAGGAGGATTAAATATAAGTCCAGCTATGGCTAGCACTTTATCAGAGTTACCCGTAGTTGGAAATATTATTAAAGTTCTAACCTTTACAGAGTTTAAAGTTGATAGAGATCAATATCAGGCAGACATAAAAGTGCCAGTAGTAACAGATGAGGAAAATGGGGATTTAGCTCAAAGCCTCAATGATAAATATTTACAAGAAGGAAAGAAACTTTATGAGCAATTCACTGCTGACGTAGAAGATTTAGAGAAAAATGGCGGCGGCCATCTTGGGGTCGACAGCGGCTATGAAGTAAAAACGGACAATGATCAGATTCTATCGATTGCAAGATATGTAGTCAATACAGTTGGTTCATCTTCGACTGTGATGAAGTACGATACAATCGATAAGAAAAATAAAATTCTGTTAAGCTTGCCAATACTTTTTAAAGATAATGGATATATAGAAAGAATTAGTGAAAATATTAAAGAGCAGATGAGGGCACAAATGAAGGATACTAATTTAGAAAAAGTATACTGGGTTTCTGATTCTGGACTCAAAGATGAAGATCTTGTTGAATTATTTGAATCCATTAAAAAGGATCAGAATTTCTATATTAATAATGAAGGGAAATTAGTTATTTCCTTTGACAAATATGAGGTTGCTCCGGGATATATGGGAGTTGTGGAATTTGTTATTCCTACTGAACAGATTACTGATTTGTTAGTTAGTAATGAGTATATTAAATAATTTGGAAGAGTAAACCTTTTCTCTTTCTTCTATTAAAAATATTTTTAATTCAATCGAATACAAAATTTCCCCTCAATTTAATGTATTTGGAAAATTTTTATTTAAACATATTAGGCAGACATTAATTGTCTGTCTATTTTTATGTACCGAAAGGGTTTTAACGGAATTTATCGAATTGAATAGGTAGTCATTTTATACGAGGGGGAGTCATATGAATTCGATTATTGTTGAGATGAAGGAGCATATTGCAGTTGTAACGATAAATCGTTCAGAGGCATTGAATGCTTTTAATTATGATACGTTATTGGAGCTGCAAGAGGCCGTTGAGTCCATACGGATAAATTCAGATGTCAGGGTTGTTATATTTACTGGTTCAGGTGAGAAGGCTTTTAGCGTAGGGGCTGATTTAAAAGAGCGAAAGACATTGTCTGATGTGGAAGTTCGCCGAAATATTTATAAAATCGGTGAAGTCTTTTCGCTAATTGACCAGCTGCCCCAGCCAACCATTGCAGCCATAAATGGATTTGCCTTTGGCGGGGGAATGGAACTTGCGCTATCATGTGATTTTAGGATTGCCGTTTCAGGAACAACTATGGGACTGACTGAAACTAGTTTAGCGATTATTCCAGGTGCTGGTGGTACTCAAAGATTACCAAGGCTAATTGGCCAGGCAAAAGCGATGGAATTAATTTTGACGGCCAAACGTTTGAGCTCAGAGGAAGCATTAGAATATGGCTTATTGAATAGAGTGGTCGATAGAGATAATCTTCTAAATGCGTGTTTTGAATTAGCAAATCAAATGCTAGCCAATGGTCCTCTTGCTCTTCAACAGGCTAAATTTGCAATAAAACAGGGGATGAATGGAGATTTACAGACCGGATTGCAAATTGAAAGGAAAGCATACGAAGTCATTATTCCAACAGAGGATCGAGTCGAAGCACTTACAGCTTTTGCAGAAAAAAGAAAGCCAAATTTCAAAGGCAGATAAGGACACAGCCCTAGTGCTGTGTCTTTACTTTTCCTAGATATTGACAATCTTATATTCTAAATTTAAATAATTTTTTGAAATAGTAAAAAAGACTTGAATTATCACTCTTTTTGGCATTATAATTTAGTGAATAAAAGCGAAAAAGCACAAAAGCGAAAAAGCGCAAAAGTATTCAAAGGGGGAACAAATAATGTTCAAGAAAATGAAATTAATGGCCGCTGCTAGTTTAGTAGGTGTTGCATTGCTAAGCGGATGTGGAAGCGATAAAACAGCTGATGAAGGTAACGGCTCGAATAATGAAGCAGAGAAAACATATAAGATTGGAATTTCCCAATTTGCAGAGCACCCTTCCCTTGATGCTGCAACAGAAGGATTTAAGAAAGCATTAGAGGATGAAGGGTTCAAAGACGGGGACAATGTGGAATTCCTTATTCAAAATGCCCAAGCAGATATGAACAATACATTGACGATTGCTAACAACTTTGTTGGTGATAAAGTCGATTTAATCTTTGCGAATGCAACACCAAGTGCAGTGAGTGCTTTAAATGCTACAAAGGATATTCCTATTCTTTTCACTTCTGTTACGGACCCAGTTGGGGCTGGCTTAGTCGAAGCGCTGGATAAACCAGGTGACAATATTACTGGTACTACCGACAACCATCCAGATGGAACAGCCAAAACGATTAACTTCATTACTGAAGAAATTGGCGCTAAAAATATCGGTGTTATTTTTAATTCAGGTGAGCAAAATTCTGAAGTGCAAGCTGATGCAGTAAGAGAACTTGCAGAGCAGAAAGGTGCTAAAGTGCTGGAAGCGACTGTGTCAACTTCAGCTGAAGTAAAGCAGGCTGCAGAATCATTAATTGGACGAGTAGACGCAATTTATGTTCCAACTGATAATACAGTTGTTTCTGCTTTAGAATCAGTTATTTCTGTAGCAAACGAAAAGAAAGTTCCTTTGTTTGTAGGCGAGCTTGACTCCATGAAGCGCGGTGCCGTTGCAGCGAGTGGTTTTAATTATTTTGACCTAGGCTACCAAACTGGTAAAATGGCTGTGGAAATTTTAAAAGGCAATAAAAAGGCATCTGAGCTTCCAGTTGAACTGCCAAGCAGCTTAAAGCTTGTTATTAATAAAAAAGCAGCTGAAGAACAAGGTGTTGAAATCAAGCAAGAGTGGGAAAAAATTGGTGAGTTCTACGAAGGCGAATAATAGACGTTAATAATAAATACTAGGCTTTTCAGCAGTAAGAAAGGAAGATTTATATGTCGACAGCCATCTTTGGTTCAATAGAAGCAGGTGCAATCTATGCATTAATGGCATTAGGAGTCTATTTATCATTCAGAATACTAGATTTTCCTGATCTAACAGTGGATGGGAGCTTCGTGACGGGTGCCGCGGTGGCTGCAGTCCTTATAGTTGGAGGGACGAATCCATTCTTGGCAACGCTTATAGCTCTAATTTGCGGATTTGCAGCCGGCTGTATCACTGGATTACTTCATACGAAGGGAAAAATTAATCCTCTGCTATCAGGGATTCTTATGATGATTGCATTGTACTCAATAAACTTGAGAATAATGGGCAAGTCAAATGTCCCGCTTTTATCAGAAGAAACAGTGATCACAAAATTAACAGCATTCTGGCAAGGGCTTGGGCTGGATAATGGAATTCAGGCAATCTTTTCTGCCACAGGCTTCGTTCCAAAAACATGGGGAATTCTCTTCCTTATGATCATATTGGCTTTTGTTGTAAAGGTATTGATAGATTTATTCCTAAAAACAGATTTTGGCTTAGCGATCCGTGCAACAGGAAATAATGAAACAATGATCCGCAGTTTTTCAGCGGACACAGATTTATTAAAAATTGTTGGACTTGGAATTTCTAATGCGCTTGTCGCTTTATCCGGTGCGCTTGTTGCCCAGTACAACGGGTTTAGTGATGTTGGAATGGGAATCGGGATGATTGTCATAGGGCTTGCATCTGTTATTATCGGGGAAGCGATTTTTGGGGCAAAAACGATTGTAAGAGCAACCCTTGCCGTAATTGGAGGGGCTATTTTATACAGAATCATCGTCACATTAGCACTAAGGGTTGAATTTCTCGAAACAGGTGATATGAAGCTGATAACTGCCTTTATCGTTATTTGTGCTCTTATTCTGCCGAAGATCATCGATATGCAACGTGAAAAGCAGCGCAAAAAACGGAAAAAGACTCAAGTTTTACAAAAAGCGAATGAGAGTGGTGAGCAACTTGCTGCAATTAAATCAAATTCATAAAGTTTTTAATGAAGGTACACCTGATGAGAAAATTGCTTTACAGCATATGAACCTGCATTTAAAACCCGGTGATTTTATGACTGTAATCGGCAGCAATGGGGCGGGAAAATCAACATTAATGAATCTTATCTCGGGTAAATTAATTCCAGATGTGGGCCAGGTAGTCATCGATGGCAAAGACGTTACAGCTGTGAAGGAGTTCAAACGATCGAAGCTCATCGGCCGTGTTTTTCAAGATCCGATGGCGGGGACTGCCCCAGCAATGACGATTGAAGAAAATCTTGCCATTGCGTATTCAAGAACGGGCACCCGTGGTTTGAAAAGAGGAGTTACAAAAGCACGCCGGGAATTTTTTAAGGAAAAGCTTGAGACACTACATCTTGGTTTAGAGAATCGTCTTCAGTCAAAGGTTGGTCTATTGTCAGGAGGGGAGAGGCAGGCATTGTCACTGTTAATGGCGACTTTCACCGAACCGAAAATCCTGTTGCTTGATGAACATACTGCAGCCCTTGATCCTTCACGTGCAGAGCTCATCACCAATCTGACAAAGGAAATTGTCGAAAAGTATAAACTGACAACTTTGATGGTTACTCATAATATGCAGCAGGCTTTAGATCTAGGAAATAGGCTTATTATGATGGACAAAGGACAAATTATTTTTGAAACAACCGAAGAGCAAAAGCAGAAATTAACGGTTGATAAGCTATTGGAAGAATTCCAGCGGATACGTGGGGAGAAAATGAGCAGTGATCGCGCTGTACTAATCTAATAGATAAATTGGATAAATTGAAAAGGGCATATCACCTCAAGTGATATGCCTTTAAAAATTAGTTATCGCAGATTAACGGGCTGTAAGTCCCCCACTTCAAGAAGTTGCGTAAAACAAAGAAATTCTAAGTGGGGGCAACAGCCCGTAAAGGCCCGATTGTAGGAACACAGACTAAGAACGCCACG
>NZ_JBALOW010000008.1:0-4428 GCF_036965085.1 Bacillus sp. JJ1532 | reverse complement strand
TTGAAGTTTCACTTTATAAATAATACATGACAGCTTGGTATTCGACTAAATCTGTACCAATATTTTTATAGGTATGATTTTTATTGGCTAGGAATCTAATTGAATTTCCAGGGGATACTTGTCTGCAATGCTCACCAATTTGAATTTCAAGTTCACCTTTTAGAACAGTGATATATTCTTCTACACCATCATTATGCTTCTCTGAAAGATGCTGGCAGCCTGGATCCATTTCTACAATAAAGATTTCGAATTTTTTTCTAGGATCAAATGGAAAAATGGGGTACACTCGATATTCTCCATTGCTCTCTACGATGGGGGAAATGGATTTATAGTCTACAAATAATAAATCTGAGGGTTCGTCTTTAATTAGAGAGGAGAAGGAGACTTGGAGTCCGCTGGCAATTTTCCACAATGTTGTAACGGTTGGATTAGATTCTCCACGTTCGATTTGACCAAGCATAGCCTTGCTTACCCCTGTTAATTCTGAAGTGACATCAAGGCTTAGTCCTCTTTTTTTACGTATACTTCTTAGATTTTCTCCTATATTTTTTTGAATATTTTCCATTTTGTCCTCCAAATCTATTGTGTACTATAACGTTCGTATGTATAATATATTATAATTATCGGATGCTATAGTATATATTATGTCTATTATAGTGTATTTTTAAGCATATGTCTTTCAGATTTTTTCAAAAAAAAGGTGGTGCAGCTAATGGCTGAACTTGCATTAAACAAAACACAGTCAGAGTTAAGGAAAGGATTTCAATCAGGAATTAGCATTGCAATTGGATACATCCCAGTTGCATTAACCTTTGGACTGCTGGCAAAAACAACTGGACTAACATTTGGTGAAACGCTTTTAATGAGTTTAGTCGTGTTTGCAGGAGCTTCCCAATATATATCCCTTAGCCTGTTGACGCTAGGTACAGGAGTATTTGAAATCATTCTAACAACATTCATTGTGAATATTCGACATTTCTTAATGTCATCAGCATTAAATGAAAAATGTGAAGAAGATTATTTTGTCAACAAAGCTATTTACTCGTTTGGGATTACGGATGAGTCCTTTTCTGTAGCGGCTATGAAGGAAGGAACAGTAACTACAGGATATATGCTTGGGCTTAATTTAATCGGTTATTTGAGTTGGGCTGCCGGAACTGGGTTTGGGTTTTTACTCGGGGCTAGCCTTCCCCAGACACTGCAGGAAAGCATGACGATTGCTCTTTATGCGATGTTTATTGGATTATTAGTACCTTCTATGAAAAAAAGTGTGAAAGTAGTGTTCCTAGCAGCCTTAGCTGCCTGCTTTAATACGATTTTCTCCATAACCAACGCACTTTCAACTGGTTGGGCAATTGTTGCTGCAACACTTTTATCAGCAGTTATCATTGAGCTAATCGAAGGAGTAAAGAAAAAGCAGAGGGGGAAAGGGAATGAGTAGTCATATTGTTTGGATGATCATCGGTATGGGGGTTGTTACTTATATCCCTAGAATGCTTCCGTTTTTGCTCTTTAAAGGGAAGGAATTGCCAGTGTTTCTGCAAGGTGTTCTTAAAAATGTTCCTGCTGCTACTCTAGGGGCACTTGTTTTTCCGGGAGTTTTCTTTATTAATGAAGATGTATGGTTTGGGATATTAGGAGCAGCAGCTGCCTTTTTTGTCGCGTATCTTGGGGCAAATGTTATTTTTGTTGTTTTAAGTTCGATTGTTGTTTTATCAATCTATTCTTTTATTATGTGATGATCGGAAGCCGGTTCAAAATAGAATCGGTTTTTTCGATTTTTTCTTATGGAAAATGTACAAGCTATACAAAGGCTTAAGCCTATAGCAAGTATTAAGAATTTGTTCTAAATATTGATTTTTATACTAAACTTACATTGAAGGGTTGTACAAGAGGGGGGAGAGAGATGGCAAGAAAAATTGGACTATATGGGGTTATATCCTATTGCCTATATGGACTTTTCTTTTATTGGTATTTATTTTATTTTGCCGATACAAGCTTGACCTTCGAGTATCAGGGGACGAGGGCAGATCCAGCTACCTTTCTAAATGGAAGAGAGCTTATGCTTAGTGAGGAGTATTCTAAGATAAGGAATTTATTATTTTTCTTGTCTACACCATTTGAGTGGCTTTTTTATCTTTTTATTTTGCTGCTTGGTTTTTCAAAGACATTTAAAAAGTGGGCAGAGCAGACAGCAAAAATTAAATTTTTTCAAAATGCCATTTATTTAATTTGGCTATCCTTTTTTGCTTTTATCGCGACAATGCCACTAAGTTATATTAGTTATTCTTTTTCTAAAAGCTATAATATTTCCACGCAATCCTTTAGCGGCTGGATGAAGGATGAGCTTATTGACTTCTGGATCAATTATGGGACGATGATTATTATTGTTTCGGTTCTCTATTGGCTGATTAATAAAAGCCGAAAAAGATGGTGGCTCTATGCATGGCTGCTTTCGATACCATTTACATTATTTATGATGTTTTTGCAGCCTGTTGTTATTGATCCGCTTTATAATGACTTTTATCCATTGAAAAATAAAGAGCTGGAAGCGAAAATTCTAGAACTAGCCGATCAAGCTCAAATACCTGCCGAGCATGTATTCGAAGTCAATATGTCTGAAAAAACGAATGCACTTAACGCGTATGTGAATGGAATTGGGACAAACTCAAGAATTGTTCTTTGGGATACGACTTTGGATCGGTTAACTGAAGGCCAAATTCTATTTATTATGGCACATGAAATGGGGCATTATGTTGAAAAGCATATTTATTTCGGAATAGCCGGGTATCTACTTTTATCTTTAATCGGATTATATATAGCAGCAAGATTGATGGGGTATGCGATTAGCAGGTGGGGGGAAGCGTTGAAGATTCCAGCAGTCAATGATATTCGCTCCTTGCCGCTTTTCTTAATGATTCTTTCCATGCTGCTGTTTATTTCAAGCCCGCTTTCAAATTTTGTATCCCGCTATCAAGAGTCACGTGCGGATCAATATGCAATTGAGTTGACAAAAGACACAGATGAGGCAATTTCAACCTTTCAGGAATTAACCCGTGCTGGAAAAAGTCAGGTGAATCCTCCGCTTTTAGTGAAAGTATTCCGTTATGGTCATCCGACTATGCTAGAACGAATATCAACGCTTGAAGAATATGAAATCAAAATGCGATCCAAATAGCGTGAGCAGGCAATTTGTCTGCTCACGCTATTTGGGAAATTGTGATCATGGTAAGTCTTGACAATTTAATAATTAGAATTAAAATGGTGACAAGATACCTCTCCGTTTATTCCCGCTTTTTTCATCTCTATTAAACTTCTAGTTAGATTAATTTTTTTACTCATGATTATTTATCCATTGATGTAGCGCTAATACAAAGAAAATTAAATATGGGATGTGGAAAATGATTATTAAATCTCGCACTGAGCCTGAAGAATTAAAGCTTTTTCGATATTTAAATGTTCGAACGAATTTATCGGAGAAGGATCAGAATTATTATTTGAGCCTTGAGAAGGGGTATCAGGGAGAGCTAATGTTTGACGCTTTAATTAATCCCCTTGCTATTAATTGGCTAATAATAAATGGATTAATGCTCGAATATAATCATACCGTTTTTCAAATAGATACATTGCTAATATCTTCTGAAAAAATATTTGTTTTTGAAGTTAAAAATTACGAGGGTGATTATTTTCTAAAGGATGGCAGGTGGTATACCTTCTCGAAAGTGGAAATAAGGAATCCATTGGACCAGTTAAGGCGGTGTGAATCCCTTCTCCGGAGGTTGCTTCAGGAACTTGGACTCAATGTCCCCATCGAAACAAATCTTGTTTTCATTTACCCCGACTTTTATTTATACCACGCACCAATGGACCTTCCTATTATTTTTCCTACACAGCTTAATCGCTTAATAACACAATTAAGCAAAAACACTAAAAAATACAAAGAAAGTCACTTAAGTCTCGCAAAACGATTAACATCCCTCCATATTGAGAAATCACCATATATGCGTTTACTTGATTATAGTTATGACCAGCTAAAAAAAGGAGTAACCTGTGTTTGCTGCCGTTCATTTAATGTTGAGGTGAAAATGAACAGAGTGGTCTGTAAAGATTGTGGACATAAGGAAGGACTAACTGCAGCAGTACTTCGCAGCGTAGAGGAATTTGCATTTCTTTTTCCAGACCGAAAAATTACTACAAATGACATGCTGGAATGGTTTAAGGTTATCGAGTCTAAGATAACCATGAGAAGGCTGCTCACGCAAAACTTTAATCAGCTGGGGCATGGTAAGTATTCTTATTATGAGAAATTATGAAAATCTATATATCAGGATGGGGCAATAAAAGGCTTACGGAACAGAATTTGATAAACTTATGCGAAAAACACTTACCATAAATGTTCATAGCACGCGTTTCGGAGCGCCGTATGAG
>NZ_JBALOW010000007.1:0-83282 GCF_036965085.1 Bacillus sp. JJ1532 | reverse complement strand
CTCGGTGAAATGTCCATCCAGACTCTCTCCTTAATAAATTAATAACAATTCAATCCCCTCCCCCCATTTATATCCTATTTTTGCAATCCACATTTTTCACCAATTCTCCATAATTTGTATTAAAAATCACTGCCGAATTCAGAAAACTTGATGTAAGATAAAATATAGGTAATTTTTCCTATATGTTCATAAAAGATTAAATGAAATGGGGAATATTGTGAAAAAATCTATTCTTACAAGATTAATCTCGCTAGTTTCCATCGTAGTACTTATTAGCCTAGTGATCATCTCCTTTACTACGTATCAAATGACATATTTTAAGGTTAAAGAAGCAGCCGGTATTGAGTTAATTGGTTGTGCTAATATCACAACTGGTCTGCTGTCGAATGAGGATATTAATAGTTTGCATGCATTAAGTGATTCCGAGGTTAACGAACTTAATCAGAAAATTAGTTGGACGGTTGCTCATAAGCCAATTTTTGAGAACCAATCACTTCTATCACTTGACGGCACAGTCCTTGTTGCTGATCAAAATCTCCAAACTCAAGGTGTTAATGTTGGCGATAAAATTCCGATTGATCCCCGTATTCTTACACAATTAAAAGAGAAGGGAGATCCAATCTACTCTGATGTTTATGAATTTGCCGGAATAAAGCGCTTGACTGGATATGCTCCTATTTTTAAAAACCATGACCCTACTAATGAGTTAATTGCCATTAGTGCAATTGACTTTAATGCTGAGATTCTAGCAGATAGAACGTGGAGTATGGTGGCAACTACGATTATTGTCGGTGTCATTTCCCTTTTAATTGCAGGATTAATCATTATCCTATTTGTCAGAAAAACGATTCTCCCATTGAAAAAGCTAACTTCATACACAAAAAGGATTTCTGAAGGGGATTTGACCCTCGATATGCAAGACTTGAATGCCACAGGTGAAATACATGAACTATCTGAGAATTTTAATCAAATGGTAGAGAGCTTGAAGGCGAGCTTGCATCTTTCTTCGAACAGTTCTAAAGAAATCGCTGCGTCTTCTGAAGAGTTGACTGTCAATGTAATGGGAGTAACCCAAATTGTAGATGATGTTTCGAATACCCTGCAGAACGTTGCAGATTCAGTTAAGAATCAAGCTGCTAATCTTACAAGAGTGAAGAATACCTTTGGAAATATCACTCAAAACACAGGTTCAATGACCGAAAAAATTAGCAGAACTGCATCTCATTCTCAGCAAGTATTGCAAAAAGCAGCCGAAGGGAACACACTTATCAAAGACTCTGTTCATCATATGAAAAACATCCAAGAGAAAACGAACAATCTTACTATTGTAATGGAAGAGCTCAACCATATGTCCGCAAGAGTCAGGGAAATTCTTAAAATGATTACGAATATATCCAAGCAAACGAATCTTCTTGCCTTAAATGCATCGATTGAATCAGCAAGGGCCGGGGAACAAGGAAAGGGTTTTGCGGTTGTCGCGAATGAAATTAGAAGCTTAGCAGAAGAAACCTCTAATAGCATTTCAAATATAGCGAATATCATAGTTGAAATCGAAGGAAAAACAAATGAAGCCGTTTCTTTAACGAATGATGGGAATGAAACAGTGAAAGACGGCATGATAAAGGTGGAAAATGCCGGGCAAACATTCTTGCAAATCCATGAATCTATCAAAACGAATACACACGAGTTTGATCAAATTTTTCAGGGGATTATTAGAATTAATGATGACATTCAGAACGCCAATTTAGATGTAAAGAGCATAGAGAAGATTACCTCGGATGTTTCCGATTGCATGCAGACAGTCTCTGCTTCATCACAGCAACAGACTGCATCCATGGAAGAAATCAACTCAGCGATCCAAATATTAGCTTCCATGGCTACAGAAATGGAATCCATTGCAAACAAGTTTAAATTATAACCTTTCCTAGGGCCTGTCCTTTAATGCGCCTGGCTCCACAATAATATCAATATCTAGATATTGCATCGTGGTGCCTGGCAACTTTGCTTATTTTCTATTAAAAAAAGCCCGATTTTACTCTCCCTCAGATACAACCGTAAAACGCTCATTGATATGAGCTGGATTTTCAATTTCATCTACAATTGCAATTGCATAATCTGCATAGCTCACATAGCTATCCCCTTTTGAATTAACAATGAGATTATCTTTTCCTTTTTGGTAAGTACCTGTTCTTTTACCTTCCGGGTTAAAAAATGCGGCTGGGCTAAGGAAAGTCCATTTAATGCCTGCTGCGTTTTGCAGATCTTCCAGGTTTTTGCCTTGATTAAAGGCCGTTGCGTAATATTCTTTCGGGAATTCGGGAGTATCGATCAATCTGATTTTTTGATCTTCATCTACAAATAGGCTTCCTGCTCCGCCTACTACAATTAATCTTGTTTCTGGAGCTCCCTTCATCGCTTCTATTAATGCTTTTCCTGCCTCAACATGAAGATGCTCTTGTCCTGGTACCGCACCAAACGCATTCACGACTGCATCAAACTGACTTACATCTCCTGCCGTCAATTCAAATACATCTTTTTCAAGAACTGCTGCATTTGTATTTGTTAATTTTGAAGCATTTCTTACAATTGCTGTAACTTCATGCCCTCTATCCAATGCTTCTTGTAAAATAAGACTTCCTGCTTTTCCTGTAGCTCCAATTACGCCAATTTTCATCTGAAAAAACCTCCTAAAAATATGTTTATTATTTTCACCATAAGGTAGATCTGCTATGCATCCATACCAATAGATGATTTCGCACACGTTGTAACCAAGGTAGTTACAACGTGTGTAAAAATAAAAAAATTAGATGTTTCACCCAATTTTTTTATTTAAAAACGTTACAATATCCATCATCGTTACTTCTTTTAATACTAATTCCATTGCCTCTTGAGCCTTCAATAAAATCAATTCAAGAACCAATTGAATGTTGGCCCCAACAGGACAACTCGGATTTGGACTGTCGTGAAATTGGAATAGCTCGCCTTCTTCAACAACTTCGACAGCATGATACACATCAAGGAGGGTAATATCTTGTAAAGGTTTTTGAAGCTCAGCACCACCTGTACCTCGGCGAACTTGAATGAGGCCTGCTCGTTTAAGTTTCCCCATTACTCTTCGTATGACTACTGGGTTTGTATTCACACTTTCAGCAATCCATTCAGACGTACAAAGTGTACTCTTTTCAATAGATACGAGAGACAAAATATGAACAGCTACAGTAAATCGGCTGCTAATTTTCATTTCCTTCAACCTCCTGATGTAACCATTATAGTTACATCAAATATTTAATGTCAAGATATTTTTGAAAAACTGCCCTGTGTAAGGCTTATTCGGTGATTTTCGAAGGAACAGACCCTTCTGCGGAAACGCGAGAACCGTCCTTATGCTTCAAAAGCTCCAGTGATTCCTGCAAAGAAATAATTTCTTTTTGTATTTTAGAATACCCCTCGATCCATGGGACATGTTTTCTTTCTGCTATTACATCATGTTCAAGCGTATTTGCCATTGTTTCAAACACGAAAAGAAATTGAGCAAGGGATTCATCTGATAGTATAGGACGTTGTGCATTTTTTGAACATAAATCAAGTAATTGTCCTAACTGTTCCATTGAAAAAATGGCAGGTGATAGATACTCTAACCACTTTTTATTAGCTGGAATTTCACCTAATGCTGTGGAATAGACGGTCCTTAAATTGACCAAATTAGTTCGCATTTTATTTTGTTCTTTGCTCTCCACATAAATAACTTCATTGTTTTCTGAAAACAAGCTAAATAATAATTGAGACTGGCTGCGAATGGTTTTGGCCATTAAATGAAGAAGTCGACTTGAGGCAGATTGTCTGCCAATTAATAATACTCCTATCAAACCAATGGCGCATCCGATCAGAATATCAATTATTCTCACTGTAGCAAAATAGGAAAGATTATGTATATGAGACGTACTTTCAGCCATCAACAATGCGTTTGGAGTAATGAAAGTAACAGCAAACGCGTAATTTCGCACTATTAATAGCTCTGTACAAAAATGTAATAGTGCAATGAACAAAGCAACGGTCATAGGTGTTGGCTTCAATGAGAGGATGATTACTGCTGCTAAGATACCTAACGTAGTCCCAATTGATCTTTGAATGGCTCGATGGAGTGTACTTATAATTGTAGACCCTAGCATGACTGCTCCACACGATACTGGTATCCAATAGGATCGTTCAAATTCAAATGAGAAAGCAATCATTGCTGCGGCCATTAAGACAAATCCATACTTTAAAGAAGAAAGAAACACAATGGAATGTTTATCAAATGCATCTATAAGAATTCTTTTGAAGGTAGGCTTTATTATTTTTAGTTCCTGATTAATCTTTGAAATAGATTCCTTCATAATGGCATTAGCTTCACAGATTCTTGAGATTAGTTGCTCTACAGCTTGATCACTTTCTTCTGGCTGCAAAATTTCCAAAGGGTTGAGTTTCTTTTTACGATCTAATGAATCAGCCAGTGTTTTCACAGATTCTCCTAATTCTGGCAGGTATTTTGTATTTCCTTCTGCATACATTTCAAGAATATCTGACCACATAACATTCGCTAATTCTTTTAATAAATACAATCTTTTAAAGGAATTGGAGCTCCTCCATGATACATATCCTTTTAGAAGAGTTGCATCTGCGTCTTTCAATGCGGACAAGGTTCTCTCTCTCGCTTCGTTAAATGTTTCTGTATCGATAGAATGAAGAAGTGCTGCTAGTTCGAAATAAATCCGTTTAACTGCTTTTGTTTCTGGTTCATGTGGGTCGAAAAACCAGCCTATCATGGCTACTACCCATGATAGGGATCCTCCTAGTAAAACAAGACCGGCCCGTAAGGCAGCATTAGATGGATCAATGGGCATAACTGATGTCATTGCGAATACAATCACAAAAAATATGGAGGCAGGACCAGGGATTTTAAGCGCACCAAAAATAAAGGTTCCAACCGCCCCAATTCCGCCAAGCAAGATAGCAAATGCAAGTGGCGAAGATGCCGTAAGTGTACCCAATCCAATAGAAGCTGAAAGTCCTAGCAGAACAAAAAATACTTTTTTTGCTCTTTGCGGATACGGTTCATTGAGGACATAAAGATAAGAAAAACCTCCTACTCCAGCCAGTAAACCAAACTGAAAATTCCCCAATAATATTCCAATGACGACAGGCAAAGATGCACTTAGCCCAGCAGAAATAGCCCTCGTCCAAGGAAAAGGACTCTTCTTAATTGTAAACGCACCTTTTATCATGTCTTTTTTCATTCGGTTTCCTTCTTTCCACCCATCAGTTATTGCGGATTGAAATTGAATTACAGTCTTACCTAATATGCGATGAATCCTCGTCTCTCATACTCAACAAAAAACGAACCCAATACAAACTTGGATTCGTTTCTCCTAACATTCTTTATTTTTTTAAGAAAGCAGTTTTAACCTCCGATAGGTCACTACATTCAATCTAATAGGAATATCTTCCCCGGATTTAATAAACCTTCTGGATCAAGCATTTTCTTCATCTGTTTCATAATAATAACGGCATTTCCATGCTCAGCCTCTTGAAATTTCATCTTACCAAGCCCTACACCGTGTTCCCCCGTACAAGTTCCGCCAACCTCAATAGCTTTTAAAGCAAGTGCTTCATTCGTATATTCAGCCTTTTCCTTTTCACCAGATACCTTCGGATCATAAATAACCATCGTATGGAAGTTTCCATCCCCCACATGTCCCAAGATACCTCCCGTTAATCCACTTTCATCGATTAGCTGTCTAGCATACACGACAAGCTCTGGCAGCCGTGAAATTGGTACGCAGACATCCGCTCCCGTATTGGCCATTCCTTTAATATGCCGGTATGCATAAGCCATTTCATGCCTAGCCTTCCAAAGCTCCATCCGTTCCTTCGATCCGCTTGCCGCTTCCCAATTTCTACATCCGAGCTCACTCATTAATTGTTCCGTTACCTTCGCCTCTTCCTCCACCGCTCCCTTGGTGCCGGCGAATTCAAAAAACAAAGAATGGCTAACCGGGAATTGATAGCCACCATATGCATTGACCTGAGAAATACTTTCTGCATCCACCAGCTCCATACGCATGACCGGAATCCCGCTGAGTAAAACTGACTTTGCCGCTTCCGCGCATTCCTCAGGTGTGTCAAATGTACAGCGAGCAGCCAATGTGTGTTCTGGAATGCCATGGAGCCTTAATGTGATTTCCGTGATTATGCCTAAGGTTCCCTCAGACCCCGCAAACAGTCCTGTCAAATGATAACCAGAAGATGACTTTTTTGCATGAGATCCAGTATGAATGACTGCCCCATCAGCCAAGACAACCTCTAAATCTAGCAACTGATCACGCATTGAACCGTAACGAACGGCCGTTGTCCCACTCGCATTATTTGCAACCATTCCGCCTATAGTTGCATCTGCACCTGGGTCAATCGGAAACATTAATCCATGCCGGTTTACTACTTTATTTAATTCCAAACGCGTGATTCCCGGCTGAACAGTAATTAATAAATCCTCTGGTGAAAAATGAGTGACCTTATTCATATTGCTAAAGTTAATTGAAATCCCCTTTTTGATAGGGATCGCTTGACCTTCAAGTCCCGATCCAGCTCCATAAGGGGTTACAGGGATTTTATGCTCGCGGGCTATCCCTGTAATGGCCTCAACATCTTCACGGCTCTCTGGAAAACAAACTACATCAGGCTCTACTGGTGTATGAAATGATTCATCATGACTATGACGGAATAGTTCTGTTTCACTTTGGCTAACCTTTTCCCTGCCAAGACGTTCGATGAGTTTTTGGATAAACATAAGGAAAACCCCCTCTAATAATTAATTCCTCAAAAACTTTCAACTTTTCTATTAATCTATTATATGCGTAATCCCTCCTGAATTGTATCTCTTTTCAGATCATTTAGTTAACTGA
Source organism: Bacillus sp. JJ1532 (assembly GCF_036965085.1). NCBI lineage: Bacteria > Bacillati > Bacillota > Bacilli > Caryophanales > Bacillaceae > Bacillus > Bacillus sp. JJ1532. The sequence goes on along the minus strand of NZ_JBALOW010000007.1, from coordinate 76,341 downwards.
CCATAATAACTCTTCAAAATTATTTAAATATTTCTATTTACAAATAGATTATAATAATTTAATATTCCTGTATACAGTATACTGAATACCGAAAGGAGGAGTGATCTTTGAGAAGAATCATCCATAATGTTTCATTGGCTGACCAAGCCTACAATTTATTAAAGAAGGACATTAGCTCCGCTGTACTTGCACCAGAACAGGAATTACCAGAGGAAAAGCTGGCAGCAGACCTTGGCATTAGTCGCACCCCGCTACGGGAAGCGTTAAAGCGCCTAGCTGCAGAAGGCCTAATCGTTTTACAAAAGGGACGTCCTGCCACTGTCGCTACTTTTACAAAGGAAGATTCTTTGGAATATATGGAACTGAGGTCAGTGCTAGAAATTCATAATATCGAAAAAATTATGCCCCTATTAGATCAACATCTATTCGATGAATTAAAGGAAAATTTAGAACATCAATTAGAAGCTGTCCAACAAAATCATTATCACAATTTCATTGATTTAGACCGTGAATTCCATTTAATTCTTGCTTCTAGAAACGGAAATTCGAAATTCCAGGAAATGATTCATCAAATGAACACAGGAGTCAACCGCGCATTCCTCTTATTATCTAACACACTTCATGTAAGCGCATACGAAGCCTACGAAGAACATGTAAAGCTAGTTGAGGCACTAGAATCTAAGAAGGTTTCATTAGCGAAGGAAAAAATGCTTGAACATCTGCAAAAAGTTGAAAAGCGATTCTTAAGTAATTTCCAAAAGGAGGAAAATAAATGAAGAAATTATTGGCATTATTACTTATCGGCTTACTCGTCATCACAGGATGTGGACGTCCAAAAGAAAGCACTTCAAGCGGTGATGGTGAAAAGAAGGTTCATACTCTTCGTATTGCTTACTTAGTTTCTGAAGAGCAATCTACACATTTAGCTGCAGTTGATTTTAAAGAGAGGCTTGAGAAAGAATCTGATGGACGTTTAAAGGTTGAACTATATCCAAATGGTCAGCTTTATGGTTCTGACCGTGAAGCAATCGAAGCTGTACAGCTCGGCAATATTGAAATGACAATTCCAGCACTAGCCCCACTTGCTTCATTTAACAAAAAATTTATGGTTTTCGATTTGCCATTCCTTTTCAATGATCACGAAGCTGCCTATAAAGCTCTTGATGGTGAACTTGGACAAGAATTATTGAAGGAATTAGAGAAAAATGACTTGAAAGGTCTTGTTTTTGGAGAAAACGGCTTCCGTCATATGTCAAATAATAATGGTCCAATTGAGGCCCCTGAAGACCTAAAGGGCATTAAATTCCGTACTTTAGAAAACCCAGTTCATACGGCTACATTTTCTGCATTCGGAGCTAACGCTTCCCCGTTTGCATTTGGTGAACTTTACACTGCTCTTCAGCAAAAAACTTATGATGCAATGGAAGCACCGATCTCCTTATATTACACAAATAAATTTTACGAAGTACAAAAATACCTGACTATGAGTGGTCACGTATACGCAGCAACTATTTTACTAATGAACAACAACTTTTATAACAGCCTTCCTGAGGATCTTCAGCAATTAGTGATGAAAACATCTGAAGAATTCCGTGACGAACAGCGTCTGCTAGCACAAAAACAGGATGTAGAGTTTTTAGAAAAACTGAAAGAAAGTGGAATGGAAGTTAATGAATTAAGTTCTGAGCAGCGTGAACAATTCCGTGAAGCTGCAAAAGCGGTCTATGACAAACACGTACCTGAAATCGGTGAGGAATTAGTTAATAAGGCATTAGAAGCAAATAAGTAATAACATTCGAGGAATCAAGATTAAGTTCTTGATTCCTCATTATTAAAGGATGTGTAAAGCATGGCAAAAAAATTTGCTCGATTCGAAGAAGTTGTTTTAGTATGGACACTTGTCCTAATGGTGGCACTCATTTTCGGTCAGGTAGTCGGTCGTTATTTATTTCAATCAGCACCAAGCTGGACAGAAGAGCTCGCCCGATATATTCATATTTTCCAAGTATGGATCGGTGCAAGCTATGCTGTTAAGCTTCGCCAGCATATACGAGTGGAAGCATTTATTACACGCTTAAAAGGGACGCCTCGGAAAGTTTTCGAAGGATTAGGCGTATTAATTTGGTTTTTTATTTCGTTATTTTTAGCTGTATTTGGTACAAAGTTAGTTTTAATCAGTTTCCAGCATGGCCAGGTAACTCCAGCTTTGCAGGTACCAATTTGGATTGCCTTTCTAGCCATACCACTTGGAGGCTCCGGAATGGCAATTCGATTAATTCAGCAATTAATTGAAATTTGGAAAGGCAACTATGAGAAAGAGGAAAGTGAGGAGATTATCGGATGACGGTTGCATTATTATTCGGAACATTATTCATTTGCTTGCTCATCGGGGTGCCAATCGCTATTTCGTTAGGTGTATCAGCCCTCGTGGCCATTTATTTTGGCTCAACCTTGCCACTTGATATTATTACCCAAAAAGCATTCACATCACTCGATTCATTCCCGCTTCTTGCCATCCCCTTTTTCATGCTCGCCGGGATTCTAATGGGGAAAGGCGGGGTATCCAAACGCCTTCTTGATTTAGCTACAACTATGGTTGGCTGGATGACTGGCGGTTTATCGATGGTGACGATCGTTGCTTGTATGTTCTTTGCGGCAATTTCAGGATCTGGTCCTGCAACCGTGGCAGCAATTGGCGGATTTATGATACCAGCTATGATTGCCAAAAAGTATGATGGCGGTTATGCTGCGGCGGTTTCAGCATCTGCGGGTTCTATCGGCGTTATTATTCCACCGAGTATCCCATTTGTCCTTTACGGTGTTATTGGAAGTGTATCGGTCGGAAGCCTATTCCTAGCTGGGATTATTCCAGGTCTGCTTATTGGGATTGGATTAATGATTACATCCTATTTCATTTCGAAGAAAAAAGGCTATAAGCCTGAACAAGTGCAGAAATTTGATTTCAAAAGTGTTTTGAAGGCTACAAATGATGCGAAGTGGGCTCTATTAATCCCTGTCATCATTTTGGGAGGTATTTACGGAGGGATCTTTTCACCAACAGAAGCCGCTGTTGTAGCTGTAGTCTACGCGCTTATCATCGGAATGTTTGTTTATAAAGAATTGGATTGGAAGAGTGTTTTCGAAAGCTTTCGTGAAGCCGTGGTTATTAATGCAACAACGATGATTATCATTGGTTTATCTGTATCATTTGCCTATTTTATGACCCTTGAACAAATTCCAAATGATATTTCTACCTTTTTAACTGAATTATCAACAAACCCATATATTATTTTAATTGCCATCAACATTTTATTATTAATAGTAGGGATGTTTATTGACACAATTTCGGCATTAGTTGTATTAACACCTATTCTATTACCTATTGTTATTGCAGTAGGGGTTGACCCAATTCATTTTGGAGTTATACTTGTCGCAAACCTGGCCATTGGCTTCATCACACCTCCGCTTGGCGTCAACCTATTCGTTGCTTCAAGTGTTGGGAAAGTTAAGTTCGAACGTATTGTCCATGCCATTATCCCATTCATGGTGTCCATGATTATCTGTCTATTGGTCATTACATTTATTCCAGCCCTATCATTATGGCTGCCAGGATTATTTAAATAATATCAGTTTGCTTTAATATTTCATCTATTAAATAGAGCGATAGATTACTCCAAGAAAGGTGAAAAGCATGTCATTATCTATTAATCACAGAGCAAAGGAATTGGAGGCCCCAGGAATCCGCCAATTTGCTAACCAACTCATACATTTTCCGGAGGCTATTAACTTAACAATTGGACAGCCAGACTTCCCTACTCCAGAAGCTGTCAAAGAAGCAGGGATCAAAGCCATTACAAATAATCAAACCGCCTATTCTCATAATGCTGGACTATTGGAATTAAGACAGGCAACCGCTTCATTTTTCAAGGATAGGTATGGGTTCTCCTATGATCCAGAAACTGAAATCATTATTACTAACGGGGCAAGCGAAGGAATAGATTCTGTTTTTCGAACCATTCTTGAAGAAGGTGACGAGGTCATCATACCTGCTCCCATCTATTCTGGATATGAGCCAATTATTGAACTTTGCGGGGCTAAGGTAGTTTATTTAAATACTTCTGACACTGGATTTCTGCCCTCATTAGAACGTCTGGAGGCTTTAGTTACATCAAAAACAAAAGCCATTCTATTAAACTATCCATCAAATCCAATCGGCATTACAATTGCACCCGATTTAATGGAAAATTTAGTTAGTCTATTAGAAAGGCTTGACATTTATATCGTTTCAGATGAAATTTATAGTGAAAACACATTTGCAGGAAAGCATCGATCACTTGCATCCTATCCACAGATTCGTGAACGTTTATTCTTAATCCATGGCTTGTCAAAATCTCATTCCATGACTGGCTGGCGGATCGGTTTTGTATTAGGGCCCAAGAGGCTAATGCAGCATGTGATTAATGTACATTTATACAACTCCATTTGTGCATCATTACCAGGTCAATATGCGGGAATCGAGGCATTGACAGCCTGCCGAGAGGTTCCCTCCATTATGAATATTGAATATATAAAGCGTCGGGATTTTGTATATGAACGTCTTCTCAGTATGGGACTAGACGTTGTCAAGCCAAACGGGGCCTTCTATATTTTCCCATCGATCAAAAAGTTTGGGCTTCCCTCTTTTGAGTTTGCAACAAAATTATTGCATGAGGGCGGTGTTGCAGTTGTTCCGGGCAGCACGTTTACAGAATATGGGGAAGGCTATATTCGCATTTCCTATGCCTATGCAATGCCAATGCTAGAAAAAGGAATGCAAAGGCTCGAGGAATTTTTGGCCAAATTAGAAAGTGAACCCGCTGCCACAAAATCTTGCTAGTTTCATTATAGAACAAAAGGAGCTATTAAAATGAGTCATGTAAAATGGGGTACACCTGAATCATTACGTGCATTACTTTGCGAGCTTGTTAGCTGGCAAAGTCGAACACTTACTGAAGGAGAATGCAAATTTGCCTACAATCTAAATGCGAAGTTAATGGAGCTAGATTACTTTAAATTAAACCCTTCCTACATTGGCCTACATGATGCAGGACTAGGACGTAATGCCGTTACTGCTTTATATAAAAACCCTGAAGTATCGGAAACTATCGTTCTCATCAGTCATTTTGATACGGTCCACACGGAAGAATACGGTGATTTAGAACCATTAGCTTTCCAGCCAGAGCAACTAACAAGAGTATTAATGGATCGACTAGATGAGCTGCCGGAAGAAGCCCGTACTGATCTTGAGTCAGGAGAATACTTATTCGGCCGTGGAACAATGGACATGAAAACAGGACTTGCTCTTCATATGGCCCTAATTGAAAAAGCCAGCCTCGAAAAATGGCCAATCAATCTGTTGCTCGTGACAGTTCCGGATGAAGAGGTAAACTCAGCTGGAATGCGCGCTGCCGTTCCGGAGCTAGTACGTTTACGTGATGAACACCAATTAAACTACAAATTATTCTTGAACAGTGAGCCTTCCTTTTCCCAGGAGCCGGGAGATCCAAACTATTATATTTATTCTGGATCAATTGGGAAAATTATGCCTGCAGCTCTTTTCTACGGGAAAGAAACCCATGTTGGGGAACCGATGAGCGGGATGACTGCCAACTTTATGGCATCCTTTCTTACACAGCAGATGGAATGGAATCCAATTTTTCGTGAGTTTGACCTAAACGAAAAAACACCATTACCTGTTTCACTTCAACAAAAGGATTTGAAAATGGAGTATTCGACCCAAACTCCATACCGCGCTGCAGCTCTTTATAACGTTTTTCTCATGAAGCGCACGGCAGCTGAAGTAATGGATATTTTTACAGAGGTAGCTGAGAAGGCTGCTTTAGCCTGTACTGCCGCTTACACAGAAATATGCACGCGCGAAGGTGTAAAGCCTGTCGGAAAAGTGAAGGTAATGCGCTATGAGGAGCTGCTCCAATATGCAGAAAAGAAATTGGGGACTGAGTTAATATCGAAGATTAAATCTAATGCCCTAACGAACGCAAATTGGGATGACCGCGAAAAGTCGATTCGCATTGTCGATTCACTTATGATTCAGTGTCAAGAGCTTGGGCCAACTATCGTTCTTTTATATGCGCCGCCTTATTACCCAGCTGTTAATACTTCCCATGATCCACTCGTCATTAAAGCCGTTAATTTAATGAAAAAGACAGGCATCGAAAAGTTCAATTTAGAAGTGAATCAAATCCATTACTTTAATGGAATTTGCGACCTAAGCTATGTATCCTATCAGGATAATGCTGAGGGCTGGACTGCTTTCGAACGAAATACACCCGTATGGGGAGACACTTATAGCATTCCGTTTATTGAAATGGAGCAATTGCAGGCCCCAGTTTTAAATGTGGGCCCTTTTGGAAAAGACGCCCACAAACGAACAGAGAGACTCCATATCGAAAGTGCTTTTATACAGCTTCCGATTATGCTAGAAACACTTGTCCGCAGCCTGTTTCCAGGATTGGTAACAGATTCTAACGAAAGACAAATTGTTTAAACTTATATAGAAAAGGATTACTTCGCCAAATATTTTTGACAAAGTAATCCTTTTTCGATTAAACAAACTTATTCAAAATAAGCCCACTTGTATTGAACATCACCAAGTCCCGAAATATGAACACCTTTTAAGTTTTCAACTTGTACCCAGTTTTGAGTGTAGAAGTAGATAGGTGCGACTGCCATTTCTTCCATAAAGACTGCTTCTGCATCTTTTAATAATTGTTGACGTTTCGCAGGATCGCCTTCAAGAGCAGATTTAGCAAGTAAATCTTGGAATTCTTTATTTTCCCAACCAGTATTATTATTACCGCCATCTGCATCACGATACATTTCTAAGAAATTGATCGCATCGTTAAAGTCACCTAACCAGCCTAAACGTCCAACTTGGAAATCAAGTGAATGTAATTTATCTAAGTATACTGCCCACTCTGCATTATCAAGTGTAACTTCAACACCTAGATTTTGTTTCCACATATCTTGGACCGCCTGTGCAATCTTTTGATGTGCTTCAGATGTATTGTAAGAAAGCGTTATAGCTGGTAGCTCAGAAGCATCTTTGTATCCAAGCTCTTCTAAGCCTTTTTGTAAAAACTCTTTTGCTTTTTCAACATCATTGTCCGGGAAGTAACCCTTTTCGTTTTCAGGGAACATGGATGGAGGTACAATCGCCATCGCTGGAAGCTGTTCACCTTGAGTAATGTTGTCAATGATTTCTTGACGGTTGATTGCATGAGTAAATGCTTTACGGATATTTACATTATTAAATGGTTCAACTGTTGTATTGAACTTGTAGTTGTATACACCAGCAATAGCTTGAGTCGTTAAACGCCCTTGATCTTTTAGAGCCTGCATGGCATCTGTAGGCAGATTACCTGTAGGCGATCCCGCCCAGTCAAGCTCCCCATTATCAAACATAGATAATTCCGTATTAGGATCATTAACCATGATCATTTCGATTGTTTCTAATTTTCCAGCGCCGGCATCCCAATAATTTTCATTCTTTTTCAGGATGATTTTATCACTATGAGCCCATTCAGTCATAACGAAAGGTCCGTTAGATGTATAGTTTTCACCAGCATCGTTAGCCCAATTTGGGTTAGCTTCAGCTACTTTGCTATTAATTGGATAATAAGTATAAAACGCTGTTAGCTCTGTGAAATATGGAGTCGGATTTTCCAATGTGACTTCAAGCGTTTTCTCATCTAATGCTTTAACACCAACTTCATCTAGTGATCCGCCAGCAGTATTTGCAGCTTCTGCACCTTTAACATAATAAAGCTGGTATGCATATTCAGATTGGTTATTCGGGTCTAGCGCCCATTTCCAAGCATATTCAAAGTCATTTGCTGTTACAGGATCACCATTTGTCCACTGTGCATCACGGATAGTAAAAGTATAAACCTTTTGGTCTTCTGAAACTTCAATTTTTTCTGCTGCCGCTTCTACAGGCTTTCCTTCTTGGTTAATACGTGTTAAACCTTCGAATGTTTGATTCAATACTGCACCAGAAGTCGTGTCCTTCGCTAAAGCAGGATGTAAAGAAGGTGGTTCCGTATTAATATTTATTCTTAAATTCTGCGGTACTTCAGCCTTTTCTTCTTGCTTTTCTCCACCATTTTCGTTGTTTTTTGGTGTTTCTGTGGTGGTTGTTTTCTTGTCACCGCCGCAAGCTGCTAAAAACATACTGAGAACTAGCAGCATGCTAAAAAAGATTAAATTCTTCTTATTCACTGTATGACCCCCTTATGAATGTTCCACCATCACTCTTCTATAACCCCATTCTATTTTTAATCTATACTAACTTTTTTGTTTCTTAATCGGGGTAATATATCGAAAAGTCTGCGTGTTAAGATAATTATAAATTTTATAGAATAATAGAGCAAGTTATATTTTTCTGTATAATCTTCTTTTTCATTTTTAACGGACAAAAAAGCAAGCTAGTGGATTCTCACACAAACATGGGAATAATCCTGAAAGACTTCACCTAGCCTTATCATTTCTTACTCCCGAATAGATTTTCTATACTAAGGGTATATAGGACATGTCTAGTCCCTTGTCCCGCTTTTTGATAAAAAAATAACCCCCTTGAGAATGAATGAATCTCAAGGAGGTCATTTATCTTTTTACTCTGCTCCACTATCCAAAATAGCAAAAGTCCCCATCTCACAATGAATCTCCGCCATCGCACCATAAGGCAAAATAAACTTTGGTTCTGTATGCCCAAAATTCATGTTGTAGAGAATCGGCATATGCTCTAATTTAGTTTCTTTCATGACCTTAAGAATCTCAACTTTATATTCCTCGTAATATGTTTCATCTTGTGGCTTCCCAAAAATAATTCCATTTGCCCTTTGCAAAATGCCTTGTGCTGCGTAGTTACGCAGCCAGTACCTTACCAAATCTGGTTTTGGCTTATCCTCTGATGTTTCGAAAAATAGAATACTATTATCCCAATATTTCTGATCCGGCCAAATGGCAGTTCCTTTCGCAAACTCCAATACTTCCATACAGCCGCCAATTAGACGCCCCTGTACCACACCTGTCCCCTGCAGGACTTCATAACCAGAATTCGGCTGCATTTTCCGCCGCTTGTTTTTATTTGATTCCAACCACTCCAAACGCTCACTAGTCCAATTTTCCGCTGGCTGAATGTTTCCAATTACTTCATTTGAAAAGAGGATTCGTTTGACCATTTCAATGGTATATGGATCCATTTCTACATTCTCAGCAAAGTCCGTTAATATCGCAGGACCGTAATAGGAGGAAACCCCCGCCTTATGGCAGATCAAATGTGAAATCGTCACATCTGAATAACCAACAAAAATCTTTGGATTCTCCTTAATCACATCAAAGTCTATGTAAGGAAGAAGGCGAATGCTGTCTTCCCCGCCAATATTCGCGAATATCCCTTTAATGTTCTTATCCTTAAAAGCAGTCATTAAATCTTCTGCACGTGCCTGCGGATGATGGTATAAATAATCTGAACCTTTTAAACTATTAGGCATAGGAACTACCTTTAAACCAAACACTTCCTCTAATCTTTTCACACCCTGCTCATAGCGCCATTTAAGCTCGGGATCTCCTGCCCCTCCCCATGAAGGGCTGATTGTTGCTACAAGATCTCCGGGCTGTAATTTTTTTGGTTTGTTTAACATGTAAATACCTACTTTCCAAACTGTTATTTAATCTTTCTCATCCTCATAATCCCCATCACAATGGGAATACCTATCCCGAATAGCGTTATCGGTAAAATCCATTTCCCAAATCCTCCGCTTCCCCAGCCAATCGCTATTGAAATTGATTCGAATAAGATGATGGCAAAGAGCACAAGGCAAATGTTTTTTATTTGATTCACAATTTTTCGGCTTTGCAGGTAAAACTGTTCTGCATTGGATTCATTCAATCGTTCCGGATAATTATGAGATTCTGGAAATCGCTCCAAAACCTGCATCAAAACGATAATGAATACACCTATAATAGGTAACAAAAACAGTTCCCATTTTGATCCCCAACGGTCTATTTCACCAAGACCATTAAAGTGGGCAGGCACTTTTTCCGGAAGCTCACTCCAAATGGAAATAAGTAGAATAATCGAACCCAAATAGCATAAATATCCAACAACATCCCAAACCCATTCGCCCGCTGTCTTCGGAATCTTTAATTTTGGCCGTTTCCATGAATTTATCATACTCCCCCCTAACATATAGAATAAAAGCTAATACTCATGATACTTCTTCATACGTTTTATAAAACGCCTTAGTTTCATCATAAATGCGAATTAGACTTTACAAATGATATCCCTTATAATAATCGAATATTAAATCTAAACAATAGGATGTATATGAATGAATAAATATTTGCAGGTTTTCAAAGGAACTGCTTTTTCCAGCCAGTCATCTAAAGAAGTCCAAATTCTAAAAGACTATCTTTTCTGTATTAATTCAGACGGAATGATTGAAAAAATGGCTTCTCCGGAAGATGGCGATTATCAATCCTTACTGGATGAGTATCAAGGCAAAGAGAACTTCCTTTGCTTAGCTGACGGTCAGTATTTCTTGCCTGGTTTCGTTGATTTGCATGTTCACGCTCCGCAATGGGCACAGTCTGGAACAGCTTTAGACATTCCACTTTATGATTGGCTTAACACTTATACCTTCCCGGTTGAATCCAAATTTGCAGATTTAGATTTTGCAAATGAAGTGTACCAGGATGTGGTCAGTACCCTACTAGCAAACGGGACAACAACTGCACTTTATTTTGCCACTGTTCATAAAGAAGCCAGTTTCTTATTAGCAAAAATATGTGCTGAAAAAGGACAGCGCGGTTTAGTTGGGAAAGTAGTCATGGATGACCCTGAACAAAATCCTGAATATTACCGTGATGCTGATACGAAGACCGCCCTAGCTGATACAGAGGAATTTATTTTAGCAGTCAAGGAATTAGCAAAATCAACAAAACAGGGTGTTTATCCAGTTGTAACACCGCGCTTTATTCCTAGCTGCACAGATGAGGCTTTGAAAGGCTTAGGGGAATTAGCAGAAAAATATGATACCTATGTTCAATCTCACTGCAGCGAAAGTGATTGGGAGCATGGTTATGTGAAGGAACGTTATAATAAGAACGATGCGTTTGCCTTACACGACTTTGGTCTGCTGCGTGAAAAGTCTGTTATGGCGCATTGTAACTTCCTAGATGATAATGATGCTGATTTATTCGCAGAAACAGGCACGGCTATCGGCCATTGTCCAATCTCAAATGCTTATTTTGCCAATAGTGTCATTCCTATTGCTCATTTGCATTCAAAGGGCGTTGATATTGGTTTAGGCTCCGACATTTCAGGCGGTTTCTCACCTAGTCTTTTCGATAATGCCAGACAAGCTGTGATGTCATCTAGAATGTTAGAGGATGGTGTGAATACGAAGCTTCCGGCTGAAAAACGAGGTGTGCCGAACTCACGCATCACTATTAATGAAGCATTTTATCTGGCAACTGCTGGAGGCGGAGAAAGCTTAAGCTTACCAATTGGCCGCCTAGCAGAAAATTATTCTTGGGATGCGCAAATCATCGATACCTCATTACCGTCGGCAAAATTACCGATTTTCGATGCGAATGAAGATCTTATGGATGTCTTCCAGAAAATCATGTACCTGACTCGACCAGAAAACATTCGAGAAGTGTGGGTTCAAGGAGAGAAGGTTCATTCACGCAGTAAATAATGTATCATACAATCTTGAGAAGTCCCTCGTAAATTCAGTGCACGATAAAAAAACATTTCAAATTAAAAATGATCTCATAGAAAATATAATTTCTAGAGGTCATTTTATTTTATTACAGTGTTTGTTTTTTAAACTTTATACCCAACGACCCAATTCAGGCGCTCCAAAAAATGTCTAGGTGGTATGGCTTTAAGCATTTTATTGCGAATGCTGATTATCAACGGATTTTCCAACTGCATGAGCCTTCCCATTCGTCTTGAATGATGGACGACTTTTGAGGTTCGAGTTACCCGTTTTTGTTCGTAATCTATTAATGCATTTGAAATACCTGCATTTTTCTCAAGACAACGCGCCAATACAATCGCATCCTCCATCGCTTGAGCACCACCTTGGCCAAGATTTGGCAGCATAGGATGAGCAGCATCTCCAAGGAGAGTCACTCGTCCTTTACTCCAACATGAAAGTGGCTTTTGATCAAAAATATCGTGATGAAGGATTTCTGACTCCTCCGTTGCTTCTATTACTGCTTCAACCGGCTTATACCATCCTCGAAAATGCCTTAGGGCAACTTGCTTCCTTTCTCCTATTGGGATCTGGATCTCTTGAGGAGAATTGATAGCTGCGAACCAAAATACTCGCCCTTCTCCAATTTGAGAGAACCCAAACCTTTTTCCTGATCCCCATGCTTCAAACCCTCCGCCCTGTTCGAATAAATATCGTTCATCCTCGAAGCTGCAAATCCCCCTCAGAGCTGTATATCCTGAATATCGAGGTTTTTCAAAGCCAAAAAGCTGAGCTCGAACAGTAGAGTGAATTCCGTCCGCCCCTATAAGTAAGTCTCCTTCTTCTTCAGTACCATCGGCAAATATGGCCGTCACTTTTTCATCACTTTGTTTAATTTCTAGCAACTTTTTGTTAAGCAATACATTTGTGCCTATAAGCAGACCTTTAAGCAGAATAGATTGCAGCATCGCTCGATGAATAAGATAACTGTACGTTCCATATCGCTTTGCTTGCTCATGAGTGGGCAAATTAAGTAAAAGCTTCCCGTCCCAATTACGTATTTCCGCTTTTCCCACGGGAGCTCCTAACGAACGAACCTCTTTAACTATTTCTAATTGCTCTAGTACATTCAAAGCATTGGGGGCTAAAACAATACCCGCTCCGGCTTCCGACAACTCGCTCGCCTTATCAAATATCTTTACGTGCCAGCCTACTTTTTGTAATGAAATTGCTGAACATAATCCACCAATACCGGCACCAATTATGATTGCCTTCTTCCCCATGTATCTTCACCCCAATCGGCGGACACCAGTTCCTTTATTTGTACAAAATGGGTTAATTCCTTATGTTTACGGACACAGGTACCTTTATATTGTAAAAAAGCAGTAATTACCTCGTGGTTTTTCGTAAATAGCGCACACTGTGTCCGCATAGCTCTTAAATTAGGCTCATTAAATGAAAATAACGAATTTATTGACCTCATTATTAAAATTAACGCTCAAGGTTGAGCGTTAATTTTTTGCGTTAAAGCGCATTTAATGTTTTTTCTACCTTAACGGAACCCAGCCAACACTCACTTTATTATGCAGTGACTTAGCCTGCATTTGATACATTTGGTCATAGATGCCGCCCTGTGCAAGCAGTTCATCGTGGGTGCCTTGTTCTTTAATTACGCCTCGTTCTAACACAAGAATCCGATCAGCATTTTTAATAGTTGAAAGACGGTGTGCAATAATAAATGTTGTTCGTCCTTTTTTCAGAACATCCATTGCATGTTGGATAATTTCTTCTGTTTCTGTATCGATATTCGATGTAGCTTCATCCAATATTAAAATCGCAGGGTCAAATGCGAGGGCCCGTGCAAAGGAAATGAGCTGACGCTGTCCAGAGGAAAGGGTGCTGCCTTTTTCAATAACAGGCTCATCAATCCCTTTTTCCAAATGACCTAGTACACGTTCGGCACCAACTGCTTTCAAGGCTTCTTCTACTTTTTTCCGTGTGATTTTTGGATCATTCAAGCTCACGTTTGAAGCAATTGTTCCTGTGAATAAATATGGATCCTGTAATACAATACCCATATGTTCACGGATGGTCTGTCTAGGTACAGCTGTTATGTCTACACCATCGATATAAATCTTCCCTTTTGACGGATCATAGAAGCGGAACAGCAAGTTCATTATTGAGCTTTTTCCAGATCCTGTATGACCTACAAGTGCCACCGTTTCGCCGCGCTTCGCTTCAAAAGATAATTCCTTCAGCACGTAATCTTGATCTTTATAAGCAAATGTCACATCCTCGAATACGACATGCCCTTCATATCTTGGCATCATTTCCTGAGATACTTTTTCACCCTTTATATCCAAAACTTCAAAGACCCGATTTCCTGCAACAAGCGAACGTTCTAGCTGCGAAAACTGATTCACCACATTTGTAATAGGGTTAAATAATCTCGTTAAATAATCAACGAATGCATATAAAGTTCCCGCAGACACCATTTCTGCTGCCGTAATGGATCTGGTGCCAAAATATACAATGAAAATGGTAAACATGATAAGCCGTATGACATTCACTAGGTTAAAGGATGTTGCTGAATCCAAAAACAATAATTTTCGCTGATAAGCATAATGCTCTTCATTCATTTCATCGAATTCCTTCGTCATTTGCTGCTCACGGCGAAAAGCTTGAATAATCGTCATCCCTTGAATGGATTCATTAATCATCGCATTAATGTCAGCAATCTTCGTCCGAATAACACCATTGTATTGCTTCGCATATTTTCTGTACAAAATCATCCACATATAAATAAATGGAATCATGATTAAAGCAATCATCGCCATTTTCCAATTTAAGATAAACAACGCAATATAGACACCTGCAATTGAAATAAAGCTGGTCGCGAAATTAGAAAGTACTTGCACATATAAATTTCTTACTGCCTCTGTATCATTTGTGACACGTGCGACAATTTTCCCAGCTGGCAGGTTGTCAAAATACTGTATTGGCAATGTTTGTATATGCCCAAACACATCCTTGCGCAATTTTTGGACAACCCGGTTTGCGCCCATTTGCAAATAAATATACATAAAATAGCGTAATATCGCTGTGGCGATCGCTAAACTAAGATATAAGCAAAGCAGCCAGGCAATTGGCTTTATTTCTATAATTCCCATTGTCATATGCTCATCGATAATTTTCTTAGCGATGAACGGGCCCGCAAGATCAGCAAAGACCGCAACCGATAAGAAAAATAACCCGATGAAAATGGTCCGCTTAAAAAGCATCGCATATTTCGTTAATCGTTTACTCGTACTCATGCCCCGCCTCCTTCTAGCTGTTGACGGTCAAATTGTTCCTTATACCAGCCATTTTGTCCAAGAAGCTCTTCATGTGTTCCCTGCTCAATAATTTGCCCTTCTTCTAGTACAATAATCTGATCTGCATGCTGCACGCTGGATAGACGATGTGTTGTAATAATGGTAGTCTTGCCATTTCGTTCATTTTGAATGTTTTTAATAATACTAGCTTCTGTTTTAGCATCGACTGCTGACAGAGAATCATCAAGGATTAAGATTTCAGGATCTTTAATGAGCGCACGCGCAATGGACACACGCTGCTTCTGTCCGCCAGATAAGGAAACCCCTTTTTCGCCAACTAATGTTTCAAGCCCGCTTGGCAGGTTTTCTAAGTCTTTTTTAAAGTATGCAAGGTGAATGGCCTTTTCCAAATCAGCCTCTGTTGCATCCTCTTTCCCAAATAAAATATTTTCCCGAATCGTCCGTGAAAATAAGACATGATCCTGCGGGACATACCCGATCCAATCAAGAATCTGATCTTTTGTTTGGGACGCGATGTCGATTCCGCCAATTTGTAATTGCCCTTCATCAAGTGGATATTCACGCAGTAATTGTCTTAGGAATGTTGTTTTACCCGCCCCTGTTTTTCCCACAATTCCAAGCGTTTCTCCCTTTTTAAGAGACAACGAGATTTTCTGTAAGTTTTTCACCTGGCTCGTTGGATATTGAAACATGAGGTCATCAAAGCCAATGGCACTTGGAGCCGCAACAGCTATCGGTACCTTCGTGTCTTGAACATCCGCCTCATAGTTAAGCGTCTCCTGTACACGATCAAGTGAAGCATTCCCCTGCTGCATCACATTGATTAGCTCGCCAATCGCGAAAATCGGCCAAACCGCGAGACCTAAATAAACGTTAAATGTGACGAGCTGGCCGACTGTCATTTCTCCATTTGAAACAAGAACCGCGCCATAGCCGAGTGCCACAACATAGCTAATACCTGTTCCAATTTTCGTGATTGGACCAAATAATGCGTTTATTTTCGCCGTATGCATATTTTTTTCGTATACTTCTTCACTCTTGTCGGCAAAGTAGACTTCATCTTTTGTCTCCTGCACGTAGGCACGAATGACACGCACTCCAGCAACAGATTCTAGGACATTATCATTCAGTTCCCCAAATGCATCCTGTGCTTTCATATATCGTTCATGAACAAGCTTCCCAAAATACTGAATGAGCACCGCCATAATCGGCACTGGCAGCATGGCGAAGAGTGTTAATTTCCATGAAATCATGAAACCCATTGCCAAAATAATAGCACCTAAATATAGAGTAGAATCAATGAGTGTCATTATCCCGAAGCCAGCCGTTTGCGCCACGGAATTTAAATCATTTGTCGCACGCGCCATCAAGTCGCCTGTACGGTTTTTTTCATAAAAGGTTGGCGTCATTTTAAGAAATTGCAGCATTAACTTACGGCGCATAACTCTTTCGAGATTAATCGCCCCTTCAAATAAGCGGTACTGCCAAAAAAAGTTCAAGAAATAGCCACCAATAATAATCGCAATGAATATGAGAATATATTGTCCCAATATTGCTTTTGTCATATCACCAGCAGTCAAAATATCAATAATGGAGCCAAGTAAATATGGCGGCACCACCTCAAGGACACTAGCAATAATTAATAAGATAACGGCAATTGTATATTGTCTCCAATACTTACCGAAAAACCAACTTAACTTCCCTAAAACATCAAACATCGATCAAACCCTCTTTCTCTTTCAGGTTATGAACATGGCTACCCACTATCTAGAGATTCCTTTCTGAAAATCAGTCTTTTTTGTTTGCTTCTCATTGTCATCTACTCCTCTTTAATAGGTCACTAAAAAATTCCAACAAAAAAGATGCATACCCTAAAAAGAGCATGCATCTCCAAAAAGGTATAGAAGTTCCTCCATACCCTTCTATGCTTCAGGAATTCACAATTACACAGAGAATAGGCGTGGACAATGTATGAAATTTTTCATCTTGAAGCTCACTTTAATCATTCTCATTGTCCTTACCTCCTTCGCTAAATTGTTTAGTGTTCTTGAAGATTACCATCTTTTTCATATAATTGTCAACTGTCAGACAAGTTGATTTTTGTTATTTTATCAAACAAGGTTTATTCTTTTAAATCAATATTAATTTCTAAATCTGAAAATACTTTATAAGCAGAATCAATCATATTGAATTCAAGTGGTTCTTCTTGACTAACATTTGGATAGGTTACTTCTATATGGTTAGGCAGTTGTTTAAAGCTAATAGCTTCGTACAGTTGATCGGTCTTTTGATTTATGATTCTCGGGAAAACAGGCTGTAATGGGTCCATCTCATAATGGACAACGGTCCCTGCGGTATTCTCTATGATGTTTAATACTTTTATTTTTGAATCTAAGTTTAAAATGGCTCCCTTCATAAACGGTGCTGTAACACTATCCCACATATAGGCTTTTCCATTGCTGGATGGTATCTCTTTTCCTTTATACGTTGAGATATAGGGAACAATTTTATAAGAATGGACATTAATACTTCTAGGCACTTCAACTTTCTCGTTTAAGATTCTTTCTGAAACAATTTGGTCATAAGCATTTTTATTGCTGCTTGTGCTTCTAACCGCCTTTTCTAGATACATAACCCCGTCAGGTCCAATCGCAACCAATGACAAATCAAGATAACTGTTGTCGGGCATCGCTTCCTGCAGCTTCATTTCTATTTTAGTGTTCAAAAGCAAAAAGGATGGAGTTAGTTGAACCTCTTTGACAGCAAATGAATTTCCAAGCTCATCCTCTTTTACAATTGGACTAGTCTTTTCAATGTATTCACTATCTTTCTGCAAGGTGAATGCAAAGGACCAATCTCCCTCTACATCGTTAATCTTTTTAATACGAATTTCAAGCTCTGAAGTGATAGGGAATTCCTTCGAATTATAAAACTTTAAAATATCTCCCTTTTCTATCAGATCCTTCGTATTCATTCCGCTAAAATAAGAATTCCCATCTGAACGGTCATTCACGAATAGTTCTAATTCAATGTCAGATGTATCATATTTCTTCCTCATTTGATCACTAAACTCTACGTGGTAGGATATGGCTAATTGATGATTGTCCAAATACGCCTCTTCCAGCATGACCTTTATATTTTGATCTTCCGCTGCTAATGATAGTTTTTTTACTTTCCCCTCCTTAACCATCAGTTTTAATCCTTCATCCCCGTTGTTATATAAAATGTTTTCCGCATGTTGGCCAGTTGAAGTTCCTGTCATGAATGAATTTAATAATATACCTCCAATAGCTATAATGAGAACGGAGGCAATACTAGCTAGTATCCTCTGGCTTCTTAAAAATGACTGTTTTTTACCGCTTCTCCCCATTATTAAAGCTTCTTGGACTGTTTTGTTTAGCTGATCTGATGGCACAGGCATATTATTTACCATCTTCCTAATATCTTCTTGAAGCTTCTCCATACGTGACTCCTCCTTTTTCAAGCATTCCTTTTACCTGATAAAGTGTCCTATGTAATTGAGACTTGATGGTTCCTTCTGGTTTATCCAGTATTTCTGAAATATCCGAAATAGAATATCCGTAGTAAAAGCGAAGAAGCAACAATGTTTTTTGCTGTGGCTTTAGCATCTCAAAAACTTGTTCAATATCCATCGCCATAATGGCAGCATTCTCCTCATTTAGACCAGTTTCAACCCAGTCTGGTTCAAGCAAAATAACATCCTTAGATTTTCTAATAAAATCAATTGCCGTATTTATTAGTATCCTAGTCATCCATGTTGAAAAATAATGAATATCCTGCAATTTATGAAAGGATTTATATCCCTTAATAATGGCTTCCTGCACAATATCAAGGGCATCCTGTTCATTTTTTACATATGAATAGGCAACTTTATAAAGTTTTTCCTGCTCATGCTTAATTAATTTTTCAAAGGAATGGCTAGAGAATGATTTAAAAATGGACACAATTTCCCTCCTTTTTGTTTCATTATCAATATGACAACAGCGCGCTCAGTTTTAATTAGACGTCCTACCTATTAGACATTGACTTAAACAGAATCGTTCCATTTATTTGTAAAATAATAAAAAGAGCATGTCATATAGAAACACGCTCTTCTCTTTAAAGTGTATTATAAAATTATTTTATTGAGCAGTAGGTATACAGCTCTTAATCCTATTCTGAATAACAGGTTATTTTACCAAAGCCCGCTTTTTACGGAACACTGGCTTCACTTCAGCAAATAATATAGCGAGCATGATTAACACAGCACCGATGATCATACGGCCTGTCAGTATTTCATGTAAAAAGATAACCGATAAGACCATTCCGAAAAAGGATTCAGTCGATAGAATAATAGCCGCCTTTGTCGCCGTAGTATATTGATGGGCGATATTTTGAAAAAGGTAAGCAATCGTTGTTGAGAATATCGCTAAATACACAATTGAATATATAGCTTCATTTTCTAGCGTTGTCGGTATATCCCCATGAATGAACACTGCCACAACACTTAATAAAGATGCTGTTATGAACTGTACAATCGTTAGTGATATAGCATCTTCCTTTTGAACAAAAAGATTCGTATAAAATATATCAAAAGCAAATGCAACTGCACATGCGAGAGATAA
This sequence comes from Bacillus sp. JJ1532, assembly GCF_036965085.1. Taxonomy (NCBI): domain Bacteria; kingdom Bacillati; phylum Bacillota; class Bacilli; order Caryophanales; family Bacillaceae; genus Bacillus; species Bacillus sp. JJ1532. The sequence goes on along the minus strand of NZ_JBALOW010000007.1, from coordinate 56,613 downwards.
TGCATCACCAATATTAATGGTCATAGTACCTTGCAATGACAAAAATCCAATACCAACGATGGCTATACAAGAGCCGACCATTTCATAACGATCAATTCTGCGTTTATATAAGAGATAAGCAATAATTGGAACTATGACAACATTAACGGCTGTTAAAAAGGCATTTTTGGATGGGGTGGTATATTCTAAACCAACCGTTTGCAAGGCAAAGCCGATAAATAAAAAAGTTCCTAAAAGGACGCCTTTCCATATGATAGACTTCGTAAACCCTTTGAATTTATATCCAAATAAGATCATTAGAATGAGGGTTGCGATCACAAATCTGCCTGCCATCACCTGATAAGCTGTTAAATATTCTAGTGCAATCGCAGTTACAACAAACCCGCTGCCCCAGACAATCGCTGTAAAGAGCAGCATTCCATCCCCAATATATCGTTTCATCTTCTTTCTCCTCCTGACTAAAAACAATAATACCATGAGAAGAAATATATGAAGCTGATTAATTTTCTAAACTTACGAAATAATTTTTGTACGGGCTCTAAACTACCTATTGAGTCAAAATCATTTTATGTATTAAACATTGCTTGAGGAGCTTTGTTTACCTAAACACTTTACTAGGAACATCAAATACTTGCCATAGAAGGAAAATAAAAAGAAATGAAAAGAACCACGCCAATAGTGGACGGGTATGATGGATTCTAAGTATTAAAAACATAACAATAGTGAACATGGTTGACCAATATAAATTCCAGCCATTAAAGTATGTAAACTGGTTAAGCTTAACATCGATTAATTCATTTATAAAATAAATCAACACCCAGCCTATCACATATAGGAATTGTTTTATCTTATTTCTATCTGGGAATTTAGATAGGTAAATAAGGATCGTGGCTGGATATTTAATTAAAATTGCGGCTAAAGTTATATGGGTACTGGTTAAGCCGAAATATTTATCCAAACCCTGAGGAACATATTTCCACATTGGATAAAAGTCTGATAATAGATAAAGATAAAGAAAGTCACCTAAAGCATAAAATAATATGGTCGGATAATACTTCTTCCAATTCTTCATATCACCCCATTTAACCAATGCCAGAATCCACAATAAGCCATAAAACACATTCAACTCTACACACCCTCTGTACATTCAATTCCCTTTTTTTGTATAAAAAAAGACTGCCCCTAATTTTAGCCACACCCAGATGGAATGTTGCCTTTCTTTTCCTAATAATATGGACAATTTCACTATTTCTATCCTGCTTGGCTTCGTTTAAGAGGGTTTATTTTATTTAATAATGAGAAGCCTTTTTGGATATCCTTAAGCATAGTAAATATTACAAATCATGCAGAAAATTGAAGAAGACTGTCGATATCTTGATAGAAAACCTGATGAAAGCATAAGCAAAATGATGATCTTCTATAATGCGGTTTCATGGGGAGGAGCTTCATAAATTGTTTAATTGGCTAAAATGGTCAAAAAAGAAATCGCCTGATAAGCAGAACGTTAACAGATTTACTATGGAAGATTTAATTAACACCTTAAAACCATCAAAGGATTTCCAAAGGTTTGAGTTTGAAACAAAAGGCGGACGATGCTGGATAAGTTATATTAAGACAATGGTGAATCCGGATTTCATTCATCGTGATGTGTTTCCATATTTAACGGAGAATTCCTTTAATAGCCTGGATGAGATTAAAAAGCTGCTGCCGATCGAACAAATTCTCATAACGGATGATGTAAAGGAAATTCAATCGAAAATCATGAATGGCTCCATCATCATCCAGATGAATGAACATGATGCGCGCTGTCTATCGATTTCTGCTGTTACAGTGGAAAGAAGACAAGTAACAATGCCAGAGGTAGAGTTTACGGTCGTTGGGCCAAAGGAAGCCTTTGTGGAATCTCTTGATACGAATATTAACCTAATAAGAAAAAGGCTTCTGCTCCCGCAATTACAAATACGTGAAATCGAAGTCGGGAAAGTATCAAAAACAAGAGTAGCTATCATATATATTGACGGAATCGCGAATCAGGAAAATATCAATACGATGTTACAGCGTATTTCTGATATTGAATATGACCATATTATTGACAGTTCATATATTACTCAAATGATTTCAGATAATAAGAATTCGCCTTTTCCGCAAATGCTTGATACAGAACGTCCTGATCGTGTGAGTGCAGTCCTGACTGAAGGGAAAATTGCTATTTTGGTTGATGGATCCCCGCATGCCCTTTATTCACCCATTACGATCGTTGAATTTTTTTCTGCATTCGAAGATTATTTTCAAGTTTGGTATATTGCATCGAGCTTTCGTTTAATTCGTTTGTTTGCTGTTACATTTTCGGTATTTTCAACCCCATTTTATGTTGCCATTTGTACGTATCATTATGAAATGATTCCGTTGGATTTATTGGCTACTTTAATTACATCCAGGGCAGACGTTCCTTTTCCGCCTTTTCTGGAAGTGCTTATTTTGGAGTTGGTTATCGAACTATTGCGTGAAGCAGGAGCAAGGCTGCCGAGCAAGGTCGGGCAAACAATCGGTATCGTTGGTGGTATTGTTATTGGAACCGCCTCCGTTGATGCTGGATTAACTAGCAGTGTATTACTGATTATTATCGCACTGGCTGCACTAGCCTCATTTACTACACCTGTTTATCAAATGAGCAACACAATCCGTTTGATTCGCTTTCCATTTCTAGTGTTTGCGCAAATCTGGGGTTTAATCGGAATCGCGGTTTTCTTTGCCTTTATGGTAGGGCACCTGCTCAATTTGACATCTTTAGGAAGGCCTTTTATTGAGCCTATTTTTCCGCCTCGACTTTCAGATTTAAAAGATGCTTTTTTTAGAATGCCTTTCAATCGCCAGGCTAAACGGCCTATGTATCAGCGACCGGAAGATCCTATGCGCGCAAATCCAACTCGTCTTAATGAAAAAAATGATAATGAAAATTAACAATTTAAGAGCGGGCCGCTGCCTTGTTTTATTTGATCGAAAGAATGAATAAGGCCCGCTCCTACAGAAACTGGTGACGTGATGCGAAATCTAATAAAAGAAAATCTTCTAGTTTCCCCCTTTCTTGTCTTCTATATCGTTAATGCAATGCAATTGGGTGTAGGGGTTCTTGACTTAGCCAAACTTAGCCGCCAAGCTGAACAAGATATGTGGATTTCCATTATTCTGTCAGGATTGAGCATCCATGTCCTAATATGGATTTTATATAGAATCTTGATTAATGGGAAAGGCGATATCATCGCTATCCACCGGGAGCTGTTTGGAAAATGGGTTGGGGGAACACTTAGTTTGATATTTACATTGTATATATTAATGCTAGGATTAACCGTCTTACGTGTTTATGTCGAAATCATCCAATTGTGGGTGTTCCCAGAAATATCAATATGGTTTTTTTGCCTAGTTGTTCTTTTGGTTGTAGGCTATTTTGTCATTAATGGGTTCCGAGTTATAACAGGTATTTGCTTTTTAAGTACGCTTTACATGCTCCCTCTGCTATTGTCCTTTCTTTTTCCGCTGAAATTTGCCCATTTCAGCAATTTATTTCCGATTATGGATCATAGTATTTCAGATATTTTGGTTTCAGCAAAAGTTGGGACACTCAGCATGACCGGGTTTGAATTGTTACTAATATTCTATCCCTTTATAAAGCATCCTGAAAAATCACAAAAATGGGCTCATTTTGCTGTCCTATTTACTACTTTTATTTTTGTTTACATCGCCATCATCACTATCGTTTATTATCATCAAGATCAGCTGAAGCATATTGTTTGGAGTACCATTATGTTTTGGAAAATCATTGAATTGCCGGGTATTGAACGGTTTGAACATTTTGGAATAGCAGCTTGGTTATTTATCGTTTTGCCAATTATTTGTTTGACAATATGGAGTGCACACCGAGGCCTTATTCAGATATTTCCAGTCAACAAAAGGTTCCTTTTAGTTGTCATTTTGTTCTTTTTAGTAGTAGCTGTGGGGATGATTGAAAAACGGACAAGCATTGAAAAATTAAGAAGCATAGCTGGTGACGCTGGTTTTTACTTTATTTATGGTTACATTCCTTTCCTATTTATCGCACAGAAAATTATTTATAAGCTGAAAGGGGCAAAACAAAAACAATAATATTATTCCAAGATAAACAAAAAACAAAAGAATCACCGTTCTATCGTGTGGTTCTTTTGTTTTTTTACAATATTTTATTAATGATGATCAGATATACCTGTTTCCAGAAAATCAATTTTAATATTTAATTCAACAGGGGCATCAGAAAATAATTCCTGCCACTTTTTTAATTCCCATCCCCTTGTTTGACTTCTAGCTCTATCTGCTATTCCTAAAGGATCAATCCCCTTTTCTCTAAACTGGTTAATTAATTCTAATCCTTTCTCCTCTAAATCCTTTCCTAACAACCTCTCAAATTTTTTCACGTCCATTTCTGTCAATAACTCAATGTTCGAGTTCACTTCATCTATTAGAGCATTCATTTTTACATTAATCTTAATATTGGGGTGTGTCATTCCATTTGTAATCGTATAATCCACCTTGGATTTTAAGCTTTCCATCGAAATATACATATCCTTATCTGGAAAGGAGGCAGCATAACTTCCTCTATTCATATTCTCGTATAACATTTTAAAAACGAACAGTTTTTCGGCTCCAATTTTATCAACATATTTATCTTTTTGGAAGAAAGCAAGCCCCGATAGCTGGACATTTTCTCCATGTCTTTTTAGCATTGGCATAAAAGCATCTTGCCCTTTTGAATAATAGGCATACATAAATTCATGAAAATTCGATGTTGGTAAATTTCCTTTTTTACTATGTGTAATAAGGTCTTTGATATAACGTGAAGTCGTCTGATCCATTATTTCATATTTTCCGTCTAACAACTTTTTCGCTTCCCCTTCAACTATACAAAAGTCAACCTGCCTCCCAATGGATGGATGTCTTTTTATTCCATCCAAAGACGTGCCAATCCCTCTCTTTGCCAAATCCTCTCCGAATAAACCAATCAGGATTTTTCCGCTTGCGACAGCTTTCGGCAATTCTCTTTCGGCATTCCAAACAGCACCATACCCAGTAAAATTTGCAGCGCTGATAGTTTTACCTGTAAAAGAGCCTTTCTCTTGCGGACTAAACATGATAACGCCTAATGTTAATTCGTATTTTTTGTCATCAGCCGCATCATATCCAATACTTTCAATGATTTGAATTTTTTCAATCGTTTTAGTCTGTATGCATCCTCCGAGAATGAAAACAAAACAGAAAATAGGGATGAAAACTTTTTTTACCATTATGTATCTCCTTATCAAGAGAGTAATTTTACAAGAGGATGGGTACAAGAATATCTTTACTTATATTATATTTTGCCAAATAAATATGAAATTATTTTTTTCCAAGATCAAGTCCACAAAATAGAATAAGGATTTAAAGCGAGAGGGAATGCTAAATAAAAAAATGGATGTGATTATGCGATGGAACCGGTCAAACAATATAAAACAGCCGAAACACCAGCAAATCAAAATGAAAAATTAACATCAGCAGAAATGGGGAAACTATGGGCAGTATATATGGGGAATAGTATGTCAAAATGTGTGATTAGCTACTTTCTTCAACATGTAGAGGATCAAGATATAAAAAAATTATTGGACAATGCATTGAACTTAGTTCATGAATTTTTAAACACGATAGAGGACATTTTTGAAAAGGATAACTTTCCGATTCCAGCTGGGTTTACTGATAAGGATGTAAACCTTGATGCACCGAGGCTTTTCGAAGATGAATTCTACGTACATTATATAAATTATGTAGGGAAAGCTGGAATGAGCATATATAATGTCGCCATTCCTTTAGTGTTCAGAAAGGATGTAAATGACTTTTTTCTCTATTGCATGAATTCTACGATTGAGTTACTCGAACAAGTTAAAAGCATATTATTGAATAAAGGCTTCATTAGGAAACCACCCTATATTCCAATACCTGAGAAAGTAAAATTTATCGATAAAGATTTTCTAAATGGCTTTTTTGGAGATATCAGACCTATGCACGCATTAGAAATTGCCCATCTTTACGATAATATCGAGAATAACGTAACTAGCAAAGCGATACTCTTAAGCTTTTGTCAAACGGCAAAATCAAAAAATGTTCGGGAATTGTTTAAGAGAGGGGAAGATATTACAAATAAAGTAATTGAACACTATATAGAAAAATTGCATAAGGAAAACTTGCCATCACCATCCTATTTGGACCATTTAGTCACTACATCAATCGTTGCTCCTTTTTCAGATAAATTAATGTTATTTCATAAAGTAGATATGTTTTCCATGAAAATTCGAGCAGTAGGAAATTCCTTAGCTGTTAATGGCAGACATGATATCGCACTGATGTACACTAAATCATTAGCAAATATCTCCTTGTTTGTAGAATCAGCCGCCAAACTTATGATTGAAAATGGATGGATGGAGCAGCCTCCAGAAGCAGCAAACAGAGAAGATTTGACCTCTAAATAAGGGCAGCCAGTAGGGGTACAGCCCTTGAAAAAAAAGCTTTTGTTACAAAAAACACCCGTAATCGTTAGTTGTGTCTAACAATTACGGGGCAGTTCATTTTGTTATGGGACATGGGGGCAGGTTTCTTATCAACATCATTTTTAATTGGAAAGTGTTCCCTCTCCACACATTCCCCTGATGATTATGTTTTGCTTATTTCGATGGCATTTCGTTAAAGAACGCAACATCCTCAACAGGAAGACGTGTTGTTGGATGTCCAGGTTTCGCTGCTTTTCCGATCGCAATCAGCATGACCGGCACATACTGTTTGGAAATTCCGAATGCTTCAACGAACTTCGCTTTATCGTATCCACCCATCGGAACCGTATCGTAGCCTTTGGATCGGGCGACAAGCATTAGCTGCATCGAGATGAGGCCGCCATCCGTATATACGATTTGACGCGCCACTTCAGGGGGCAAGGTAGAGTACATTCCGGTCGTACGCTCGATGAATGATTTAGCCGTATCCTCCGGCATATAACCTGCTTCAACAGCCTGTCCATAAATTTTTTCGGATTTCTTGTAGCTTTCCACATCTCCAAGCACAGCAATAACGGCAGAAGCCTCGACTACCTGTTGTTGGTTAAACGCGATTGGCAGAAGCTTTTCCTTTAACTCCGGCTTATCAATGACTAGAAAACGCCATGGCTGCAGGTTTGATGATGATGGAGCCAATGTTGCCAGCTCCAATATCTCCGTCATTTCTTTGCGTGAGATTCGCACTGTTGGATCATATGAACGAACAGAACGGCGTTCCTGAATAACATCGAGGAACATTTGCTGTTCGGGTACATAGATAGTTTGTGACATAATAATTCCTCCTAGTAATGATCAATTACTTCATCTCTACTACGAACGCTTCAAGAAAACTCTTATATCTTAAAGGTTTTTAACCCTTTTATGAACGTGATAAAAGATCGTTCTATTTCTATTGTTCGCATCTTACCAGTTTACATTACTAAAAAGTGAAACGAATTGTCAAAAAAAAGGTTTTAGCCATTTGCATAATCTGAACCTGCGATAAACACCCCTTCTTCTTCCCTCTGAAGTTCAGCCAGATACTCCGTTAATTGCTTCTTTTTCAACATGGCCCATGTTCGTGAGAGTGGATCGGCCATCCAGTCATGGCCTGTGCTCTCCATCACCTCGATGTCCGGAATAAATTTGCGAAGCTCTTTCTCTACCTCTGTTTGATTTTCCATATCCAGTTTCGTTGAGTCGCAGCCGAAACCAACAATGAAGGATGCTCCTTATGGCTGTAATTAATTCATAGAGTGAGGCAGGCGGGCAGATTCTTTTCTACTTAGTTGAAAAAGGGAAAATCAAAAAGACAAATAATTTATCATTTAATGAATGATTGATGACTAGAATAGAATGAAGTTATTGAAATTCTTAAAGATTTTATAAGAAATAATTGAACCCAGTATAAAAAGGTTTAATGAGTAGTGAAATATCAGCATTATTATAAAGAATAGTATTATAGGGGGTGAAAGTATGAAGACATTATTCATAACAGGCGGAAATAATGGCATTGGCTATTTCATGGCTAAACAATGGCTTGAGAATGGAAACTGTGTTGCAGTGCTTGATATTAATTGCGATAACATTGATAAACTTAAAGATACCTTTCCCAAAACCCTGTTAAGTTTTAAATGTGATGTACATGACATTGAGTCAGTAAAAATGGCGGTTTATCAAACAAAATCCCAATTTGGCAGCATAAATTATGCTGTCCATAATGCATGCTTATGTTTATTCAAAAGTTTTGAAGAGCACAATAGAGAAAATTTCGATAGAGTTATGAATGTGAATTTTCATGGTGCTATAAATTTGACAGAGGCGTTATTACCTATTATGAAAGAGCAAAGATGCGGCAGGATATGCTTTACAAGTTCAGTTGTAGGCGTTACCGGATTTTATAATATAAGTTCATACGCATGCAGTAAAGGGGCAATAGAATCCTTAGCTAAATGCTTGAGAATGGAATATGCTGATAGCGGTGTGACATTTCATATCATGCATCCGCCATTAACAAATACAAAATCATCCTCACCACTTCCAATTCCAACAGATTTTAAAGCATCACCTGAAAAAGTTGGAAAAGGTTTTATTAAACACATAGACAGTAAGAAATTCATCATTACCCCCTCCTTGGCCGATGCTGTGTCAGTAAAATTCAGTTACCTTTTTTCATTGTCAATGGGAAGAATGCTTGTAAAATTGACTAAAAAAGCCATAAAAAATGTGAGTTAATGTTATTATTAGTTATAAGAAACAGCATCTAATAAAAATACAACGCTAACAGTTATATTTTGCTTTATCATCTTCACCGTTGACCACCACTTTTCGTAAAGAGCAACTAATTAGTTTTATAGCATATAAAATTAGGATGTATTAAAATCGAGTGGAAAAGCTCGATGACCCCATTTCCACTTGTAAAGAGCACAGTCATCTTTTATTTCCGAAATTCCTTTTTTCTAACAACTTGTTATGGAGTTTTGAAAAAATAAGTAGTGCGAGTATTGAACCAACAAAAGCTAATGACATATCCCACTGCGCGTCCCAAATATCGCCCTGCATTCCCAAAAATTCCTTAGGTTCATTTCCTCTTGTTTTTATTTTTGTAGATAACCATTCGATAATTTCATATAAGGCACCGATTGCAAGTGAGAAACTTAGTACAATAGCAACTAACCACGACCCTCTCGTTAATGGAGTCTTTCTTATTAAAACTTCTCTGATCACAATAGCAAATAAACCCTTTAAGAAATGTCCCAACCGATCATAGTTATTCCGTTTTAAATCAAAGTGATCCTTTATCCAATTAAAAAGAGGAACCTCTGCGTAAGTATAATGACCTCCAATGAACGTCAAAATCGAAAGTATAGCAATAATGATATAGGATAGTGTAGTGAGACGAAACTTATTATAGGCTGCAATTACAACGATTAATACGACAAGTGCAGGTAATACTTCCATTATCCATATCAAATACCCAGCAGGCCGGATAACTGACCAAATAAAAACAGCCGTAACAATCAGCAGCAATATTATATGAATAATTGTACTTTTATCTCTTACCACTTTTACCATTCCTTACTGTCATGTAATATTAAGGCGAAAAACCCTTTCCTCCAACCGCTTATGGATAGTTTTTGCTCTTTTTAACCTTAGTATTAATAACATTTCGATATTAATGCAAAAAACTACTTCCCTATCTCCCTTTTAAAGCGTTCTTCATACTGAAAAAATTCCATTATCGCTCCACTATAGGAAAGAGGGGCAGGCTTCTTGTCCCGATACTATTAGCGAGACGAGGAACCTAACCCCTTTTTCCTAGTTTAAATTCTGTTTTTCTTTTAAAAGTTTTTGAAACTCCATTTCTAATTCTTCCGATGGCTCGATGCTTAAGCGACTTAATACTTCAGAAATTCTCGTTTCGAGCACGAGCCGCTGATCTTCTTCGACATTTCGAAATTTTTGAGGTTCATCATGTAGATACTGTTGATAGGTTCCTTCGAACAATTCAACCTTCTCATCTCGGATCGCTAAAATTCGTGTTGCAAGATTTTCGATAAATCGCCGGTCATGGGAAACGAAAATGATCGTCCCTTCATACTCTTTTAGGAGAGATTCCAATGCTTCTACGGCTTCTGTATCAAGAAAATTAGTTGGTTCATCTAAAATTAACGTATTAATATCACTTAAAAATAACTTGGCCAGCGCAACTTTTACCCGCTCACCGCCACTTAAAACATCTACATGTTTATACACATCGTCTCTAAAGAAATGAATTCTTGCAAGGACCGTTCGAATGAGTGTTTCATCCTGTTTTGAAGTCGACTGGACATTCTCTAAAATTGACCTTTCTGCGTCTATAATATTTAAATTTTGGCTAAAGTACCCTATTTTCACAGATGGAGAAGGAGTAATGCCATTATCTAGATTGATAAGTTTTTTAACTAAGGTTGTTTTTCCACACCCGTTTGGACCAATGATTGCTACTTTTTCGCCTCCACGAACATAAAAACTTGTTTGATTCCAAAGAACACGTTCGCCGATAACGCCTGACACATCTTGTGCTCGTAAGATAATCCGGTCTTTGATCGCTTCTGCATTAGGCAGGTTCATTTTAAGTGGTGGGCGTTCCTTCACTTTTTCTACCTTTTCTAGTTTTTCTAATCTTGTTTCAATGGCTTTCGCTGTTTTTTGCAGCTTCTTTTGTTTTTTCGCAAAGTATGGCTTTGCACCAGTAATTCTTGCTTCTGATTTACTTACCTTTTTCGGAGCCTTTGTTGCTTTATCAGCCTTTTTCTCTTTTAAGAGTAGGGCCTCTTCTAATTGTTTCTTCTTTTTTTCATATTTTTCGTATGCTAATTTCTCCTGTTGTTGCTCTAATTCTTTTTCCGCCACATAATCGCTATAATTACCGCTATATTCTTTTATTTTTCCTCCATCGACTTCCCAAATCTTTGTGCAAAGAGCATCTAGAAATGCGCGGTCATGCGAAACAATGATAAATGCGCCTCGCCATTGAATTAGTTTCTTTTCTACCCATTCAATATGATCTGTATCCAAATTTGTCGTTGGTTCATCCGCAATTAAAAGATCTGGGTCTTTAAGAAAGGCTTCCTTAATATATGCTTGAGTTACTTCCCCGCCGCTTTTCGTTGTATCTGTTCGTTTTAACTGTGGGATCAGTTCACATTGCGAATAATGATGGACAGTCCCTTCCTCCGAAGATATCTTTCCAGCTAGAATTTTCAGTAAGGTCGTTTTACCACTTCCATTCCGGCCAACTAATCCGATTCGATCGTTCTGATGAATTTGCAATTGCTCAATATCTATTAATAAACGATCCTGTACAAAGTACTTTAAATTAAGAGCTTCTAATAAAAGCATATTAACATCTCCTTATGAACAAAGTCTGGAGACACAAAATGCCTCCTATTTCATTCAGAATAGGAGGCATTGGCAAACTTATAGATGCACGTCAAAAAGAGTATACAGAAGCCATTACTCTTCCGGGTCCACTATAGAAATCCAATCCTATTCTGAAAAACGACAATTGAGGGGAACAGAAATAAGCAGATAAGATCCGCTAAAAAAATACCCTTCAATTGTTTGCTTTCGTAAATAGGATTAGAACTTCATTGAGTTGGTTCACCCTTCCGTTGCTTGTAATTTAATTCCACTTTAAATGGTATTTTATGAATTGTCAACCGCTTAGATGTTTGAGTGCCAACTTTACTTGAAATGTCAGATCCTGCATTTCTGCTGGTCAAAGATAAAAAGATTGACGGGATTACCGAATTGCGTGATGAATCCGACCGTAACGGTTAAGAGCAGGAAACTCTGTTCTTGGCGTACCCTTTTCCCAGATTATTGGACAGAGCTCCTTCCTCCTAATCCTTGCTGTTCCTCATTGCCTTCAATATTTTATTTAAAAAGTCTATTTGGAGTTTGTAATGATCTAGCATATTTTGAAAAGTGATCTTCGTTAATTCACTCACTTCAATAAACTGAGACTTTGTCGTTTGCCCTGCTTCAAGTTTATCCATCTTTGAGGAGAGCTCTTCAATTTGTGCTGCTATTGCTTCAGCAATCAAATGGGGTTCTGCCTGGTGATTCGGCATATTTAGCATAGATAATCCAGTATATAATTGGACTGGCAGAAGAACGGAAGTCTCATGAAAAGATTCCACTAAAAGCTTCTTATATTCTTTTTCCCCGTCATCCGTTATTTCATAAATAGCTTTCGAACGATGACCAGTTGTTTCCACTTTAGTTACTTTGACGAGTCCTTCCTTATCCATTTTCTTTAATGCATGATAAATTGAACCTGGAAGAATTCCAGCCCATTCATCCACTGCACTCACTTGTAAAAGTTGTTGCATTTCATATCCTGACATAGGTTTTATCCTTAGTAACCCAAGTACCATTAATCGTGTCATAACCACAACTCCAACATTAAGTATTCAACGTTAAGTATTGTGGTAAAAATATAACACTATTTAATAGTGATGTAAAGAGAACCGCAATTTATTCATCTATTTGATCAAATTTGAAAAAGCAGTACGAGTCTCCTTTAGACAGTAGCTTCGGTCGAGAAAACGTCACACCATGCTTTTTAGGATGGAGAATGTCTCCCCAAATATCATCCATACTGCAAAAAATAGGCATGACTTCAATTGCATTATTTGAGCGGAAAAAGTCAAAGTAGAAGCATTTCTTCACATGCAAATGATAGGACTTTGCTGTATCTTTTTCGATATGGTGTGTAAAATGATGATCTCCATAATGCTTAATTTGTTTAAGTTTAGATATTTTCACAATTCGTTTAAATGGCTTACGATCAAAAAACAAATACAATTTCAAAAAAAATTGCTGCTTATTTTTTGTTCTTTCAATTAAACAATAGCGGATAATTTCTTCCCAATTCTCATAATGATACTTCTTCAATACTCTATACGAAGCAAGCACCGTTGAGGTAAAAATTAAGTTGAGTTCAGTAGGTTTATCCGTTACCCAACTCTTACTTTCTTCAAGAACAGTTAGATACAAATCGTGCGCTTCCTTTGCCTTCCCTTTTCCAATCTTTTCTTGTAATCCCTTAAAAAATCCCTTTTCAATAATTTTATTAATCATGTTATTACCTCCTTGTTAATTAATGTTGAATAGTCAACGTTGAATATAAAATAACATGTTAGTTCTAGTTTGTAAAGCCTAATTAATTACTGCGTAGTGTATTTTCCAATAATAAAGTCAATAAAATATCTGCTTGCTATTGGCAGTACCCTTTTGTCCTTGTATGCCAGACTAATGGTACGAGCAAAAGTGGGGGAGATTGATTTCGTAATAATATTATACGGGCATCTCTCTAAGACAAGCTTCGGTAAAATGGAGATACCTAGGCCTTGTTCAACCATGGACATAATGGAATAATCATCATGTACACGGTATTGTATATTAGGTTCAAAGTTGTTTTGTTTAAAAACAGTTAATGGCTCACTTATTTCTCCCTCATCTAAAAGGATATAAGGTCCATTCGTTAATTCTTTCAATGTTACATTATTGTGAGCAGCTAAAGGGTGTTCTGTTGGCAATACAGCAAGCATTTCATCTTCTTGCAAATCAATAGTAGTTAAATTCGATACTGCCTTCGGATTCACAAAGCCAAAGTCTGCACTTCCATCTTTGATCCAATTAGCGATATCCGTATAATCACCTTGAAGTAATTCGAAATAAACAGCTGGATACTGTTTTTTGAAATCCTTTATCAATCCCGGCAGCCACTGACATGCAACACTAGAAAATGTGCCAATTCGAATAAGCCCGCTTTCCAGCCCTTCCATTTCTTTTTGCTTTTCCTGCAGCTCCCTGTGCGAGTTACAAATATTCCTAATATACGGCAAAAACTCCTCACCATCAGGCGTCAGAGTTATACCCGATCGAGAACGTAAAATTAGAATAGTAGAAAGTTCTTCCTCCAATGAATGTACCATTTGGCTAATAGCGGATTGGGTATAGCCTAGCTCTTCTGCCGCTTTAGTAAAACTGCCTGTTTCTATAGCTTTGATAAAAGCATAATACGTATTCATACTCACTACTCCTTGCATTAGAATCATTAATACTTGTATTATAAACATTCGTTTTACTAATGTAAATGCAGGTGATACGATATAGCCAATCTTAAAATAAATACTTGAAAGGTACTTACGATGATGACACAAAAACAAGCTAACTGGATTTTAGCTACTGTATCAATGGCGTGGGGAACATCTTATATTTTTATGAAAATTAGTGTGGATTCCATATCTGCATTTTCAATTATTGCCTTACGTTTTGGCATTGCATTTATCGTTATGATGGCGATATTTTATAAAAAAATAATTCGTGCAGATATTAAAGTATTGACATACAGTGCAATTGTCGGAGCTCTGCTATGTGGTATTTTCGTAGCTCTTTTGTATGGCATGAAGAGTACGACCGCTTCTTCAGCGGGTTTTTTGACAAGTACAACCGTTATTTTAGTGCCCATTTTGCAGACCTTCATCACACGAAATTTGCCTCGAAAAAAAATTGTCTATGGAGTAATAATCGTTTCTATTGGCTTAGCTCTAGTTACGATTGAAGATGGTTTTACTTTTGCGCTGGGCTCGCTTTATTGTTTGATTGCCGCCTTCCTGTATGCGGTCCACATTATTTTAACAAACCTCTTTGCTCGAGAGGTAGACACCCTTCAGCTCGGCATTTATCAGCTCGGATTTACTTGCCTTTATGCAACCATTGGAGTTTTTATATTCGAAACGCCTATTTTACCGACTGGAATGATCGATTGGTTAGCAATACTTGGCCTGGCGCTCATTTGCTCTGCTTTTGGCTTTGTCATGCAATCCATTGCTCAAAAATACACAACTCCTGAAAGCACTGGTTTTCTCTTTTCGCTTGAACCGATTTTTGCAGCCATATTTGCATTCATCTTCCTGCATGAAAATATGGGGATGCAAGGTTATTTTGGTGCTTTGCTCATTTTGGCTGGCGTTTTGATTGCAAACTCTACGTCTAAAAAACAAGTTTTACTAAAGGAGATGAAAGTATAAAATAACTAGAACACTACTATTCAAACAACTTGCAAATAGCCATATGCGCACATGTTCTCGAAAAAAAACGTTCACATGCACACATATGGCTAAATCAACAATAATCACTGTTTCAGCTAATTACTTACATCCCTCTTAAATTGTTGTGCTTTTCCATACGTCATAACTCGCCACAACCATTCGAAAGGACCAAACCGGAACTTTTTTAACCAAAGATGGCTAAAGATGAGTTGTACACAATAAAAGATAAGTGAATATAGGAGTCCCATCGATAACGATATTTGTCCGAACAAACCAAATCCATAAAATACAATGACACCAAAAAAAGTCTGGAATAAATAATTTGTTAACGCCATTTGGCCGACATAGCGAAACGGATTTAATAGACGCTGCCAGATTTGCTTTTTCAACAGAAGTGCAATCGTTACAATATAGAAGATGGATAAAGTAAATCCGCTAAAATGAAGGTAAAAATAGTTTCCTAGACTGTGCATAAATACTACTTCTTCTAGCTTGGAGTAACTGAAAACAATAGCAGCCAGCGGAGGAATACTGAGCAAAAGCGTAATTAACTGTATAATACGGAGTCTACGCTTCAATTCAGCAACCCTGCGGAATAAGTTGATTTTACCTGCATACAGACCAAGTAAAAACATCCCAAGTATATCAGGAATAACAAAAGGTTCATTCATTATTATTTCTTTTAATTCATTAGGAACACGCCATTTCAACAACTCAGGGTACGATAGACTTGTATAGGCCTCAATCTTCTTTTCTCCCTCTTCCATCCTTTCCATTTGCAGCTGTCCCGAAATATTTAACGATTCGTCAAATTGTTCGCCAATATACGCTAATAATGCTGATGCCCCAGTTATAAATTGGAATAGAAAAATAAGGATGAGTCCCCAAATAAGTACCGTTTTTGCCTTCCGATGATAGAACAATAATAGAAAGAATCCTATTAACGCATAAGAATGCAGAATATCGCCTTCCCAAAGAAATACTAGATGCAAAATACCGAATAATAGCAAAGCAAGCAGCCTTTTAGAAAATAGACGGAATACTTTTTCCCCTCTTGCTTCCGCTCGTGTCATAAAAATATAAAATCCAAGTCCAAATAAAAAAGAAAAGATGATATAGAATTTCGTTTGGATAAACATATCAAACAGCATTCGAATGGTTTTATCCACGCCTGTATAGACCATAAATTCGCTTCCTGTAAAAGACGGCATATTCACTAAAAATATACCTAGTATGGCAAACCCTCTTATAACATCTAAAGTGACAATTCGATCTTTTCCTAATACTGATTCGCTAGACATTGTTTCCCTGCCTCTCTTTATGTACCCTGGCACTCCTCTAAATCGCTGAATCTTCATGATGGCCCAAAGAGTGACAAGAGCCGTTTTTTCTACTTTTATATACGTCCCATGCGATCCAATGGTTCCCAAAATTTCATTTTCCTCACATTATCGTGCTAAAACTTATATTTTCAGTAAAATAAGTCGTCTGCTTACATTTACGGACACTTCGACTCGCATTACCGCTTGAAATGTCCGTCATAACACCAATGACGGACACTTTGGATCTAGTTTTCACTTGAAGTGAATTTTCTTTAATGCTAGCAAGGAAGTTCTTTTTTTTTGCATAAGAGGATTGTTGTTCCATTCTTTTTTTCTAGAGGTTAAAGGACACTGGAATCTCTGTTGCTACAGCCACGTTCCATATTTCCTTTTTTGCAGAAGCAAAATAAATGATGAGAATTAAGTAAATTCTCATCATAAACCAATTTAATAAACTTACTTTATTTGGCTGCCTTTCGGGGCGGCACCATATTTTCAGGAATTAATGAAACATATGATTCCCCTTCCAAACGTTCTTTCCATTCTAACTTTGCTTTTTCAATGATTTCTGGATTTTGAATGGCATCGATCGCCGTGCAAGCGATAACTTTACCTGCTTGCAGCATGCCTTTGTAGCCAATAGGCATGGCACCTTGTGATACGACTTGCCAAGTATGAAAAGGTGTTCCGAGCGCCCAACATGCTGTCATACATTGCATCGTTGGCACTGCCCAACTAACATCGCCAACATCGGTGGACCCAGATAATGCCTCTTCTTTTCCGAGAGGCGGAATAACATCTGCAATATTTTTATCTTTCAATATCTTAAGGGTTTCTTTATCCAAACCTGCAAGGTCAGCATCAAGTTCTTCTTGAGAAAAAGTAGCTCGAATTTCTTGAGCGAGCTGCTGGTCAAATTCATCATAAGAAGGAACACCAACTGCAGTTAAATGTTTATACATCACATTTGCTAATGTAGTATTCGGTATTAAATTCGATGCAGTACCTTCAAACTCGACTTCCATCGTTGTTTCAGTCATCAGGGCTGCACCTTGAGCAATATTGTAAACACGTTCGAATAAATCCTTTACTTGCTGCTTTTTCGGTGCGCGGATTAAATAGATAACTTCCGCATGAGGTTGTACTACATTCGGGGAAGCTCCACCTGTATCCGTAATCGCATAATGCACTCTCGCTTCCGAAACCATATGCTCCCTTAAATAATTGACACCAACGTTCATCAATTCTACTGCGTCTAGTGCACTTCGGCCTAAGTGAGGAGCAGCCGCAGCATGCGCACTCTTTCCATTAAATTTAAAAGTCACTGAGTAATTGGCAAGGCTGCTGACATTCATAATGCTAGGTTTTGTGAATGGATGCCAGGATAGCGCTAGATCAACGCCATCAAACAATCCAGCACGAGTCATAAACGCTTTTCCAGATCCGCTTTCTTCAGCAGGACAACCATAATACCGAACCGTTCCCTGTAAGCCTGTTTGCTCCATATAATCTTTAATGGCAACTGCAGCAGCAAAAGCCCCGGCTCCCAGCAAGTTATGACCGCATCCATGCCCATGACCGCCTGCAATAACAGGTTCATGTTCAGTAAGGCCCCTTTTCTGGCTCAAGCCTGATAAAGCATCAAATTCTCCTAAAATAGCTACGATTGGTTTACCCTCTCCATAGCTTCCAATAAACCCTGTCTGCAGTCCGGCAACCTCTCTCTCAACCCGAAACCCTTCATCTTCCAACGCCTTACATATGTATTCAGATGATTGATGTTCTTCGAAGTAGATTTCCGGGCAATTCCAAATTTTATCGCTTAACTCAATAATTTTCTCACTTTTTTGTTCGATAAGATCAGAAATGAGTGTATGTAATTCCATGAGAAAGACCTCCTTATTGATCACACCTCTATTGCTCGGCCTCGTTTTGTTTGAGCAGTTCCCCTTTTTTATCACTTATCGTTAAAAGTGATACGATACAGACTATGGAGAATCCAATTAACATCCAAAATGCAGCATGAAAAGAACCATTAAATGCATCAACGATAAACCCTATAGCCATTGGTGTGACAAAACCAGCTAGTTGACCACCTGTATTTGCAATTCCCATAGCTGTACCAGTAACTAAAGACGGCAATTGTTTTAGTATAATTGCTGGCAATAGGATAATCACAAAGGCAATAAATAAATTAACAATCGTTTGATACGTAATAAATGATGCAACACTTGAGGCTGTGAACATTAAATACAGCAGTATTCCAATAAAGGCACATGAAAGACTTCCTGCCAATCTTTCTCGGCCTTTTGGGAGCTTATCGATGATATAACCGCCTATATAAATCCCTGCTAACAATGTTACTCCTGGAATCGTCTGAACCCAGCCAAGAGAAATTAAATCAAGACCGCGCGTCTTCACTAAATAAGTCGGGATCCATGCTGCAAGCCCCCAGTTAACTGCATAAATACAAAAATAGGCGATAATCAAATTCCATATCATAGGTGTTTTAAACAGCGATCTAAAAATACCCTTTTGATTCGAGACAGCAGTTTGCTTCATTTTATCTTCTGAATTGCTTTCAGGAAGTTTTATATAGTACCAATAAAGAGCTGCAATAATAGCACCTGCGATTCCAAATATGATAAACGTTGTGCGCCAGCCTATCGTTGTAAGCAGTCCGGCAGATGCGATCGGGATAATAAGGGCAATAATCCCGCTCGAAGACAGCATTACTGACATCGCCCGAGCACGTTCTGCTTTCGGAAACGTAAGGGATATAATTTTTGAGCTAGCAGGCTGGAAGCCACCCTCTCCAATACCAAATAGAAAACGGATTACAACCATAGAGGCTAAGGACCAAGCTGCACCCGTCAATCCAGTAAAGATCGACCACAAAATAACTGCGGTAATGAGAACTTTTCTAGGCCCAAATCGGTCTGCTAGCCATCCCCCAGGCATTTGCATGATCGCATATCCAGCAAAAAAGCTGCTGAGTAAGAGTCCGGTAGAAGATGCGCTCAAATTCAGGTCTTCCGTAATGGACAACACAGCATAATTCATAATATAACGATCCAGGTTGCCTAAAGACCAACCGATAAAAAGTAAAGCTAGAATCCAATTTCTTGTGCGTTTAGAAATCAAATTATTCAACTCCCTTATATGGAAAAACAAATTTTTTAATAAGACACATTTTTGGATTCGATAACCTTTTGTTGAAAAGACTATATATTTTATTTAAATAATGTATTTACACAAGTTAACATTCCCATTTTTACATGAATCAATTTATAACGAAAAAAAAGCGGACACAATTGTGACCGCCCTAAATATAAAACAACACCCATTAATTGGATGTTGTTTTATTGAGAATTCCGGAAGAAATCCTATCAAACATATACTGATTTCTTTTTTCTTTAGAACGATACAAGGCTTTATCTGCACGATAAATTAGTGTCTGGCAATCCCTTCCGTTCTCTGGAAAAACAGCGATGCCTATGCTAGTTGTTACATGAAGCTTTGAACCATTAATTTTGTAAGGTTCTTGAAAAGCTGAAATTATATTCTCTGCAACATTGACAATTTCCATTACCTCTTTGATGCCCTTTAGTAAAACAAGAAATTCATCTCCTCCTACACGACAAAGAACATCAAATTCACGCACACAGGACTTTAATCTTTTAGCAAATTCTTGAAGTAATTGATCTCCAACGTCATGACCATAGGTATCGTTTATTAATTTAAACTTATCAATGTCAATATACATAATAGCGATTTTTTCCTTAGCTATTTTCGCTGATTCAATGGATTCTGTAACTATTTCTGTGAAAATCCTCCGATTTTTTAATCCAGTTAATGGGTCATGATAGGCTAGATATTCTAATTGTGATTCATATCTTTTCTTTTCGGTGACATCACGAAAGACAATTTGAATATCTGGCTGGTCCCTTCTTCCGATTGGTATTACTTTAACTTCTGCCCATATCTCTTTACCATCTTGTCGTACAAAATGATCGACAATCGCTTTTGGACTGTTCCGAATATTGTTATCGTAAACGTCATCAAATAATTTTTGGATTTTTTCTTTTCCTTCGCTTGTCACAAAATCCCAAATGGAATAGCCTAAAATATCTTCTAACCTGATTACACCGAAAAATTCCATCCCCGATGAATTTACAAATCTTATTTTATTATTACATTGTTTTACGATTGCATCGGGTAAATATTCGACAAGCGTTCGATAACAATATTCACTTTCTTCAAGCTTTTTTTGTATTTCCATTTGCTCCGTAAAATTTTTATACATCCCAATTGCAAGAATCCTCTTATTATTAACAGACCAATAGGATGCTAAAATATCCAACATTGCACCATCTTTATCTCTTCTTTTCACAATCATATAAGGGAAGTTCTGACCATCTTTTAATTGGCTTATAAGTGCTTGGTGCTCCTCTTTTGTCATATTGGCTATGAACGGAGGAAACGGATTACCGTTTAGTTCCTCCGTATTCCAGCCAAGCATGTTTTGAAAGGCTGGATTGGCGTCAATTACTGATCCATCATAATTAAGAGCAAAAATAGCATCTGTTGAATTACTCCAAATAAGATCCAATATATTATTAGTCATTAAAGGTTGATATACCGAGTTCATCATGACCACCCAAATTCTAATGCATAGGTTGATTTATATTATTAATTGCAATCTTCTTACTTCCCAAAACCATGAACTGCCATTATAAAGTTAGATACCATTTGCCAGCTGCTCTAACTTCCTCAGCTGTCAATTGATGGCCTCTATTTTCCCAATGAAGTTCAACTTTTGCATTTGCCTTTTCTAATAGTGATTGAAGTTCTTGAGATTCGGCTGGTGAACAAATTGGATCATTTGTTCCAGCTGCAATAAACACAGATTTTCCGGATAAATCAGGAAG
Source organism: Bacillus sp. JJ1532 (assembly GCF_036965085.1). NCBI lineage: Bacteria > Bacillati > Bacillota > Bacilli > Caryophanales > Bacillaceae > Bacillus > Bacillus sp. JJ1532. The sequence continues at coordinate 35,170 of NZ_JBALOW010000007.1, read as the reverse complement.
ATCCACTCCTCTTCTAGGTACCATAGGGTGATGAAGAATGGCAGCCTTCAAAGCATGTTGATAGTGAAATAATAAACTCGCAGCAATATTCGCTCCATTTGAGTAGCCAATGGCAATAATATTGTCTCGGTCAAAACCATATTTTTCTGCTGCTTCATCGAGAAACTCATTTAATTCTTTTGTGCGGAAAATGAGATCTTCTTCATCAAAAACCCCTTCAGCTAATCTTCTGAAAAATCGAGGCATTCCATTTTCTAAAACATTCCCTCTCACACTTAATACAGAGGCTTCATCATCAATCATTTCGGCAAGGGGCAGTAGATCTAATTCATTTCCTCCCGTCCCATGAAGCATTAAAAAAGTTGGTTTATTCGGATCTTTTCCTTTATTAAATATATGTTTCATTCGTTATCCTCCTACTATTTAGGTCTTTCGATTTCAAAAATTTCCCCGATTTTCGCATAATGATTTCCTGCCAATCGGCTTACAGCAGCCAACCCTTTTGAATCGATTCTTCCATTTTCATAAATATCATTTTCTATATGAAACTGAACCACTTTTCCGATGATAAAATCACAGCCAGGCAAATCTTTATCTCCCAATTCCAAGGAGTGCTCGAGTATACATTCCATTCGAATTTTTGCTTGCTTAACACCTGGAACAGAAATTTTCACACTGTCGATTTGTGTAAATTCTGCTAACTCCACTTCACTTTCATAAGGAGGCAGACTGGCAGCCGTTTTATTTACCTTTTCTACATTTTGTTCATCGACAATATGGACGACAAATTCCTTTTTCTCAAGAATGTTTTTGGCAGTATCCTTCTGTCTCCCTGCGGAACGTTGTATCGATAAAGAAATCATTGGGGGATTCGAAGATACAATATTAAAATAACTAAAAGGGGCACCATTTAATATGCCCTCTTCAGACAAAGTTGTAACAAAAGCAATGGGCCTTGGAATAATGCTTCCAATTAGAAATTTATAATTTTCTCTTTCCGTATTTGTATTAGGATCAATGGAAAGCATAGGAATCATTCCTTCACGAAATTAATTTAATTCTCTCACCTTAATCGGTATCAAACTGCGTTCAAGCTGTTCTCTATATTGTTCATACTGTGCAGGCAACATTAACTGCTCTCCCATTGAATCTTGTGATTCATCATGGGCGAAACCTGGAGGATCTGTTGCAATTTCAAATAAGATTTCTCCGTATTCTCTAAAATAAATGGCATTAAAATAATTTCTATCCTGAACTGGAGTGACACCATAACCATTTGCTGCCACATACTTCTGCCATTCTAATTGATCATTGTCATCATTCGCTCTCCATGCGATGTGATGAACTGTTCCAACACCCATTTGGCCCCTTCCAGTAGGAGTTGCCTTCACGTCAATAATATTTCCAATATCAGCTAATGAACGGAAGCGGATAAAGTCTCCTTCTTTCCCGATAAGCTCAAGTCCCATTACTTTCTCTAACAGTTCTGCAGTTTTGTCTGGCTGAGCGGATAATAATATGGCACCTCCGAAGCCTTTGATTGCTACTTCTGGAGTTACCCCTCCAAAGGTCCAAGTATTGACTTCCCCTTCTTCCCGCTCCACAATTTCCAAGCGAAGCCCATGTGGATCATCGAATTCCAGATATTGCTCACCAAACCGTTCTGATTTAGTGAAAGAAATATTAAACTTCTCTAATCTCTCTTCCCAGAAACTCATAGCCCCTTTAGGAACAACATAAGAAGTAACGCCTACCTGACCATCGCCAACCCTTCCTTGATACGCATTAGCCCATGGAAAAAAAGTAATAATGGTGCCTGGCTTCCCGCCTTCATCGCCAAAATATAGATGGTAAGTGCCCGGATCATCAAAATTAACCGTTTGTTTCACTAAACGCAAGCCCAAAACTCCTGCATAGAAATCTATATTCTCTTGGGGATGACCTACGATTGCAGTAATATGATGAATACCCATTGTTTTTTTATTCATTTCATTTCACTCCTATTTTATTAAACGATTTATGCTAAAATTTAGTATCTCAATATCGAGATATATTATCATAAAAAATCTAACTTTATACCCTATTCCTTACCTTTTTCAAAAGATGCACTAATGTCTCTGCCTCTTCAGAATTTAGTGAATCAAAAAGACCATCAACTAACTCATGATATTTAGGCATGATTTCCTTCATTAATTCATTTCCCTCATCAGTTAATAACACATGTATCGCTCGGCGATCGTCTGGACAGGCCGTTCTGCTCAGTAATCCTTTTTGTTCTAACTTGTCTAAACAATAGGTCATTGAGCTGCTTGAGATTAAAATGCGCTTTCCAATTTGCTGAATGGTTTGTTTCCCTTTTTGGTATAGTACCTCTAAAACGGAGAATTCCGTTATACTTAATTTATTTTGCGCCATTTCTTCTTTTATTTGTTCATGAATTTCTTTAGATGTTTGCATTAATATCAGAAAGGGCAAATTCGTGCATGTTCTCTCCATTAGTTTACCCCCAATAATCTCAAATTTATTTATCTTGAATTCAAGATAATAGTAATACTTATTTTTACTTTTGTCAACAACCCTATTATTTTTCACAAAATCGTATTTGATAAAAAAGACCCAACCCTGGAATTGGATTGAGTCCATAAGATTTGATTATCTTTAGCTTTGATATCTCTTAATTAAATCAACAAACGCATCTGCAAACGATTTTAAAAATTTGATTGTTCCTTCATCTTTAACATTTCCATTTTCATCAAATAATGCTGCAACATTCCCAATATATGCTTCAGGTTGTTGAACTAGTGGCATATTCAAGAAAACAAGAGATTGGCGTAAATGGTGATTTGCGCCAAATGCACTTAAATTACCAGGAGATTGGCTGATAATCGCAGCCGGTTTACCATTCCATACGCTTTCTCCATATGGACGAGAACCTACGTCAAGGGCATTCTTTAAAACAGCTGGTACAGAACGGTTATATTCTGGCGTTATAAATAAAACGGCATCAATTTCCTTCATTTTATTACGGAATGAAGTATACTCCGCTGGAACGTTGTTTTCATCATCGAAATCCTGATTATATAAAGCTAAATTCCCAATCTCTATTATTTCAGCTTCATATCCTGCAGAGAATAAAGATGCAACATTTGCTGCTAGTTTTTTTGAAAAAGATTCTTTTCTAAGACTGCCTAGTAAGATAGCGATTTTTGTCATTTTTCATGTTCCTCTCTCTTTGTTATTTCTATACTGGATAGACTGTTTTATGGTCTGCAGTAATAATTATTTGATTCTTGTTATACTCAATATTTGCATCTGAAGAATAGTACCAAGTCTTTTGGTTTTGCTCTACATCAAATAAGTTTAATTCCTCTTTAAATTTGATAATCTCGCTTGCCTCTTCTTCTGAAATGGAAAAATAAATACTCCACTTATCACCAGTTGTCTGTATCTTATAGTCATCTGTTTGATAAAAAAGGCGGCTTCCGATCGAATGACGAATCAATAACATATTACTCACCACCTAAATCAATCAATAAAAAGAAGGTTTCTTTAGTTGACTTTAAGGTAAGTTGGGGTTGTTCGGTAATTCGTGCGCTATCTCTTTTCCCAACAATCACATCATTGTTTAAAAGAAGTTCTCCTTCAATAACAAACACAAACATTTTTCTATCTTGTTCTTGTTGATAGATAATCTCTTTTCCAGCCTCTAATTTGGATAAGTATAAGGTAACATCACTATGAATTTTCGCCGCTCCATTAATGGAGTTTGAAGAAACGATAGGCAACAGCTGATTCTTTATAGAATCAACATTATATTCAATATCTTCATAGGACGGTGTTAATTGTTTTTGAACAGGCTTAAACCATAGCTGTAAAAAGCTAGATTCCTCTTCCAAAGAAGCATTCATTTCAGAATGAAGGACACCTGTTCCAGCGGTCATACGCTGAACATTTCCAAATTGTAGGATCCCCGTATTCCCTAGACTATCCTCATGTTTAAGCTGCCCCTTCAAAACAATGGATACAATCTCTGCTTCCCTGTGCGGATGGATGCCAAACCCCTTTCCAGCTTGTACGGTATCGTCATTAAAAACACGAAGCGGGCCAAACTGGATATTGGATTCATCATAGTATTCACCAAACGAAAAACTCAAGTTGCTCTCTAACCAGTCGTTTTTTACGGAATAGCGGGATGTTGCCGGAAATGTTTGAATCATTTTCTTCACCTCAAATATCTCATATTAAAGATAAAATATATATTATACTTGCCACCATTTAGAGATTCTATATAGCATTAACTTGTGAGGGATGTCTGTTCTTCACGATATTTTTCTATTGATTCCTTAATATTAAACACCTTACTAATTACATTTAGCTCCTGATCTGAATCAGAGTACCCCGCTAATTCTTTAATATAGGATAAAGGCTCTTTTAACATTTGGTTCGCAATACTATTCATGTGCTTTTCTAATACCTTTTTGTCGTGTTCGGATAGATTTGGAAGTTTCCTATACAAGCTTGCCATGGTATCTTTTTTGATCATTGAGACCTTATTATTAAGTGCAGAGATAATAGGGACTACACCTAATAAATTCACCCAATTAAAAAACTCATCCATTTCTCCCTCGATTAGTGACATGATTTTCTTTGCAGCCTTCTTCCGTTCTAATAGGTTAGTACTCATGATGTCATGGAGATCATCAATATTGTAAAGAGTAACATTCTTTATTTCATTGGTATCAGGATTAATACTTCGAGGAACAGATAAGTCTATAAATAATTGAGACTTACTTGTGTTAATCATTTTTGGGTTAATGATAAAACTCTCTGCAGACGCAGCACTAATGATAATATCTGTTCCAATCATTTTAATTGGCAGCTCTTCTATCGGCATTGGTTCAGCACCGTATTGTTCTGCCAATACCTTTGCCTTCTCAAAAGTTCTATTCATGATTGTAATTTTATTTTTTCCATTACTTTTAATATTTTTCAGAAGCAATTCTGCCATTTCACCGGCACCGATAATAAGGATGGATAGGTCTTGAAATCCTACAAAGGACTTTTTTGCTACATCCACAGCTGCATAACCGACTGAAACAGCCCTACTGCCAATCTCTGTTTCTGTGTGAGCCCGTTTTCCTAGGGTGACTGCTTTTTTAAAAGTATGATTAAAGACAGTCCCAGTTGTCCTTTCCTGTTGCGCAAGCAAAAAACTCGTTCGAACTTGTCCTAAGATTTGGGTTTCGCCTAACACCTTTGAAGTTAAACCACATGTAACTTCAAATAAATGTTTAATGGCTAGCTCGTGTATATAGAAAAACAAATAAGGTAAAAATTCTTTTTTTTCGATTTGAAACCATTCTGAAAGGAAATCTTCAAGTTGAGTCTTACCCATCTCAAGCTCATCAACCACTGCATAAATTTCAGTTCGATTACAAGTGGACAAAATAACATTTTCAATAATTCCATTTTTCCTTTTCAGTGCTTTCATTGCATTACCGAGTTGAGAAGAATGAAATGAAAATTTCTCCCTAATTTGCACGGGTGCTGTTTTATGGCTGAGACCGACAGCAACTATATACATGTGAACATACTCCTTTTAGGATTACATTAATCTGTTCAACAATTTCACATTGAACTTTCTTTTTAACATATCTCAAAATAAACTATCTTGAATTAAAGATAATTTATTACAAAATTGTTTATATGTCAAGATATTACTTCTTCGTCTATTATTTTGTACAATCATGTGAAGTTTTTTATTCTTGATTCTATCTAGGTTAAATCAGGCAATATCCTAACCGTAAGAACGTTGACTAGTGTGGCACCGCACCTAAGGTTATTTCTATCTGAGCTTAGCGGACATCAGTTCCTTTATTTGTGTCAAAGTGGGTTAATTCCAAATGTTTATGGACACTGATTCCGCTATTTTGTAAAAATATAGCGATTTCCTGTGTTTTTTCGTAAATAACGTACTCAGTGTCCGGTAAGCCCCTAAATTATAGTCATTTAATAAAAATAGCGGATTTAATGTCCTCCTCAACTAATAAAACTATAAGTCATCTAATGAAATAACTTCACCGCTTCCTGCATTTACTCCATGATGACAATCAATTTTTCCGCATAAAACATATTGTTTTTGCTTAAAGTCATATACATAATAAGGTTTGAGCTCAAACAATTCCTTGATTTTTTCAAATGCTTCATCTTTCGTGATCGTTACTTTATCAGGCGCTTGAAATTGATCATAACTCTCCAACATTGGTTTGTTATCCATGTAATTTGCTGCTTGAAGGCTTCTCGCATCAATCATAATCATCAACTTTCTTTGAAAGACAAGATTATCCTGGTGGTTAGCCCTCAATATTGCATGAATATATCCTTTGTCACGATGTAGAGTTTTAAGCATCCATTTTCCAGTATCTTTCGGATATTCCCGTCTTAATAACTCCTCTACTGCCATCTCACATTTCTCTTGTTCTACCTTTGTGATTGGGAATGAAAAAGGACTTGGCTCGCATGAAAATGCTTGATCAACCGTGACATCTTCAATCCAACTAATCTCTTTTCTTATAAATGGTTCATTAATTGGTTTATTCCAAGAAATAGTTTTACCTATTTTCAAAAACGACCTTACATCCGCTATTATTTCAAATGGAATCGTAGACGTTCCATCATTCGTAACATAAATCTCTTCGACCATATAAACAGAAAATATTTTTTCCTTTTCATAGGAAGGAAATTCAATCAATTTCAATTGTTCCTTCCCCAAATGTTCCACCTTTCCAAGGGAAAGCTTAAAAGTTTCTTCTTTAACTATTTCTTCAGAAGGAAATTGACCATGTACAGAAAACGAAGTGAGTTTTCCTTCCTGATTATATTTAACATCAATAAATCCAGAAGGAGACACTGCTACACCTTCAAAGCATTCTTTAAATTGAAGTTCTCCTTCGCCCTCTTTATGTAATTGAAATTGCTTCCCATATGTTAATCCAGTTTCTCGTTCAATCCATTTTATTATTGTGTTTGTATCTAGGTTGGGAAATGTAATCCCACCCTTTGCAAATGTCTTCCCCATTACGAAAATAGCACTCTCAAACTTACGAGTATTCACATTTATCTCAATAACTGCTGTTCCTTCAGGGTTTGAATCATCATCCTCTTGTTCAGTTACATCATTAGGAAACCATTCCATACAAAGTATATAAACCGTCTCATTGAAGATGTTGACGTTTCGAGAAAGGCTATGGCGTTGTAAGTAGTAATGATCTAAACCAAACTTTATCTTTGTGAAATCAATTAACTCTTGTATTCTTCTATCCACTTACATATCCCCTCTGTTCATTTAATTCCTGAATTATATTAGAAAGAAGTAATAGGAACGTCACTTCTCCGATTAAGTCTTTCTGATTTATAACATCCTTTTTCACTCGCCTAACAAGGTTGTTTTTCTAAAATCAGATAATTAGAACAGTGCCTGTGGATTGCGCTTTTTTAATGAATATCGCGCTTTATGAAGCTGCCACCCTGCACTTCTGATACATCGTATATCGCTACAAAGGATTTTGGGTCAATTTCATTTATGATTTCTTTCATTTTGCTTTCTTCCAAACGGTTAATGATACAAGTGATTTCCTTGAATTGCTCATTTGAATAACTGCCAAGTGTCAGCGTATACGTTGCTCCACGGCCCAATCTCTCACGTATGGTTTTAACCATTAATTCAGGTTCAGTAGTGATAATTTTAAAGGTTTTCGAGCCACTTAAACCTTCCTCAACAATGTGAATGACTTTAGATGCTATAAAGTAGGCAATCGCTGATAATATGGCTCCTTGCAGACCAAATATTGTTGATACGACAATAAAAACAAACATATTTAAAAATAGAATTAGATCACTTGTCCCAAAAGGTAACTTTCGAGAAAGCAATACGGCTAACATATCAATTCCATCTAATGCCCCGCCATTACGTAAGGCTAATCCCATTCCAAAACCGATGATAATCCCACCAACAACGGTTATTAATAATGTGTCCCCTTGAATTATGGTTGTTACATGATGCATAAGGCTGGTGCTAACTGCTAGTGAAGCTATACCGAGAACCGAAAAAGCAGCAAAACTTTTACCAATTTGTTTATATCCTAAATATACGAAGGGAATATTTAATAATGCAATTAGAAGTCCTAGGGGTAATCCAATCAATTGTGAGCCAACGATACTCAGTCCTGTCACACCACCGTCTGATACTTGGTTTGGGATTAATACCGCCTCTAGCCCATATGCAGTTATAAATCCCCCAATAACAACCAATAGTGCCCGTACAACCATCATCAGTTTATTGCGTTTTTGTTTTATCACTGTACTCATTCATTTTCCTACTTTCAACTTTTCAATTATTTATGTAATTATTTTTAACACAATTTTACTTTTTAGCACAAATAAAACAACTTGCCGAAACTAAAGACAAGACAACGTTGATTATCATTTTTTTATTATTCAAAACCCTCTGCTTGTTAAAAGATTGTCCAAGAAAATAATGTTCCTGTGAATACGATGTAATGAAAAATGAAAAGGTGGTGAAACCAATGGGGAGAAATGGGGGGAAATGGATAATACATCGGGTATTGAGAGATGAGAAGCTACTATCGGAACATTTGCCCGAAACCCAATTGCTAACGGAAGAATCGTTATGGGAGTTACTTGACCGCCATAGAGTAGTAATAGTGAAACCATGTATGGGACGTTTCGGATATGGTGTCATACAAGTGTCTAAATTAGGAGAGGACCATTTTCAAATTCACAATCAAGCTAAAAAGATAACCTTCTCCAGTAGAGATCAAACATATCGATACCTAATGGATCAAAAACCGAAAAGGAAGTATTACGTTGTTCAACAGAAAATCCCTTTGGCTCATATCGATGGAAATCCTTTTGACATAAGAGTTATGGTACAGAGAAGAAAAGGTTCAACGGAATGGAACGTAACAGGTAAGGTATGTAAAGTAGCAGCTGAACATTTTATTGTTACAAATGTGGCCAGAGAGGTTTTAACCATAGAGGAGGCTAGCTTTCGTTCTTCATTATTCGAGGTCCCTCTCCAATTTATTTTATCCGAAATTGACAGAGTCTCTCTACTAACTTCCGTTACATTAGGTAACTATTATTCTAGCCAACTTACTTTCGGACTTGATGTAGGATGTGATCAGAAGGGACATATTTGGATTATTGAAGTGAATCTTGCCCCTTCTATTGTCCCTTTCAGACTTTTAAAGGATAAATCAATGCTGAGAAAAATCAAAAGCTTCTATAAACGGTAGAAAAACATTGTTAATGCAATGGTATTAGTTAATTAAGGAAAAAGGACGAGTCCATAATGGATCATTACAAAACATGTAAGATCAACCTTTTAAAAACTTGAAACACGGTTAGCATAAATTGCTCCACGCTGGGTAATCTTTTTTTCTCAAGGTGGGGTAGAGTCAGGAAAAAAACGCGGTTACAAAGTTAAGCCCAATTCCCCCATTTTTAACATCGCTAAGAAATTTGTCTACCATTAGTATAAGGTTGCCGATTCGAAAAAAACGCAACAAATTCATTTGAAGTTGTGCTAACATGGCAATACTAGATTTAGAGAATGGAGATGATATCCAATGAAAATAAATCAATTAATTGCCAACAATATTAACCGTTTAGATGCCGTCTTGCCGGAAGATCAGACGCTCGGAATTGCTGGTTTATCCGGATCTGGTAAAACTACATTTTGTCAAACCATTGGTGAAGAATCCAAGAAGCGTCTCGTTTCCTTATTGCCAAAGGCTGAATATCAGTACTTATTTCCAAATATTATGGAAACTAATTTCAGTGCCATCAAGATGGAAGAGATGCCTTTAGTACTTTTTCTCGGAAGATCATCCATTTCTTCCAATCCGCGTTCAACAATTGGCACGCATACTGGCGTATTTACAGAGATTCGTGGAAGACTTGCCGAAAAATACGATCTTTCCCCAGAAGTCTTTTCATTTAATAATGAATTAGGCTGGTGTCCTAAGTGTAAAGGCCGCGGTACTAATAATAATGTCGAATGTCCAAAGTGTGAGGGAAGGCGCTATAATCAAGAAACCCTGCAATATACGATTGAATTATTGGATCAGCCACATAATATTTCCGATATCAATAACTTGAGCGTTGAAACCATTCTTTCACTAGCAGATGCTCTAAATCTTAGTGAAGGGAAACAAAATATTCTTAAAAACATTATCAATATGAATATTGGTTACTTAACATTAAATCGCATTATGGGTACATTGTCAGGTGGAGAATTAACACGTCTTTACTTGGCAGAGTTTATGGCAGTAAGTGAAAATACCGTTATTATTATTGATGAAATCTCTGTTGGTCTTGATCACCAAACACTATTGAACATTTTAGAACAGATTAAACATTTAGGCTTTAAGAATCAAATTTGGCTCATTGATCATTCAGACACAGTGCTCGATACAACGAATGAGCAATTGTTCTTCGGACCTGGCAGCGGAAAATATGGTGGAAAAATTGTAGAAGTATCTCCTCGTCCCGAGCCAATCGTTCTGGAACGAAATCAAACAACGCCAACAGAATACTATCAATTTCATGATTTATATTGCCGGAATATCCAAATGGCAGAATTTCAGATTCCAAAAAATAGACTGGTAACCGTTACGGGTGAATCAGGATGCGGGAAATCTACACTTATCAATGAATGCATAGCTCAAGATTTTCTGAAGCGATACAAGAAAGATAAACTCGTTATGGTAGGTCAAGATCGAAACCAATCGATTACGAGCCGGTCAACTGTTGCAACTTTTCTTGATATTAAAAAGAAGCTCACAAAATATAGTGAAGATATTGATGATATTTTTCTGCGCTCGATTGAAGATATTATTGATGAACTGCCAAAAGAAGACATCGTACATAAACGCTTAAGCTTATTAATCAAACTTGGACTTGGTTACTTGACATTAGAAAGAAAAACACAGTCTTTATCAACTGGTGAATTTCAATGTGTCCATTTAGTTTCTGAGTTGTTTGCTAACTCAAGAAATCCACATACGCTTTTTATATTTGACGAACCTTCAAAAGGTTTATCACAAAATATTTTAAATCAATTCATTGATAGCATAAGAATCATTCTGCAAGATGAATCCGTCTCTATCATCATGATCGAACATAATTCATATATGCTAGCAAACTCCGATTTTATCGTTGACTTTGGTAAAAGACAGCTTGCACCTGTGGAGCATCTTGATGTTGTCAGTCACGATGATTATTATCGTCTTAAAAAAATCGATGCGACCGCTGCACCATCGCCTATTTCTTCTACACTCAAGCAGCAAAATGGAATTACCTATTTAAAAGAAAATCATATTGCCTACTTTAAAGAGGCAGAAAACGTCTATAAGGGCGGCATCTTAAAAAGCTTATCATCAATGGCCCGCTTAATTTATGGTGAATACGAATCTGACAAAATCGCACCTGTGATCGCAATTGATTTAGAAAGACACTTGTATAGTCAATATAGTTTTCTCTATGAAATGGGTGGATTGATCAACTATATTGTAGCAGCTCATCCGACTAATAAAGATACGAGGAGATTTGATTTCTTTTCTCCGGACAATCATTGCCCATCATGCTCAGGACGTCTTAAGATTGAAATATTTGATAAAGATCTTGTCATTCAAGACAAAAATCTTCCATTCTGGGATGGTCTATTCTATCCAGAAATAATGGAAGTATTAAAATTTTATCAATATCCAAAGTTAGAATTTCTATTTGAAGAAATTAAGAATGAACTTGGTCAAGATTTAACAAAAAGCTATCATGAGATGTCAGATGAAGAAAAGCATACATTTTGGTACGGGTATTTTGAAAAGTCATTTTATGATAAGAAAGGCAAGGCACGTAGAACATGGGTCGGTTTTAATACGATCCTTGGTATGTATATTGTTGTTTCAAAATCAATCATTAAGGAGCAAATGAAAGCTTCTAAAGAAATGATTACATGTCCAATTTGTGAGGGTACTGTTTTAAACCATCATAAACCGCTTAAATTTGGAGATATAGATATTCGTGAAATAATCAATCAGCCGATTGACCAAGTATTGAAAATAACTGGGAACTTACCTGAACTGGAAAAATTGAAGTCTATTGTAGGCGGAGATATGATTTTGACAGAAGACGTCTCTCTGCTGCCTAGGGAAACACAAGTCGCGCTGAAAATGCTTGAACTAGAACTAGCAAGCTTTACGGGTTATGAAATGGTATTACAAAATGTCTTACCATTCTGGGGCAGTATTAGCGGCAATATCGAATCCATCAGCCTTAATAATCGAATCACCATCAGTGATTTTGCCAATATCACTGAGACGAGAGAAACGATCATAGATAAGTATTTCACCAATGGAAAATACAAAAAACTAACTTATGTCTATGAAGCGTTTGGCTACAAAAAATTAATTACCCAAATTAATAAAATTAAAAAAAGCCATCCATGTCCATTCTGTAAAGGGAAGAAAGTGATATCAGAAGATAATCTCCATGATGGCGTGTTTAAATTAACCATTCCATGTGTAAGTTGTTATGCAAGTGGCATCAATGATGATGGCCTAAAGGAGCTTGTTGATGGCATACAAGTAAAAACATGGTTAACTGGAACAGTAAGTGATGTTGTAGATGAAGGCTTATTAACAGAAGCTGTTGCACATATTCCCATTTTCAATCGTATACGTGAGTTGAATAAACGAGATATGATGGCAGTGTATCAATGCCTTGAGCAACATAATTAAATTAGAACACGTTGTTGTTCTAGTCCGAGATAAATTCGCATTTTTACTGTGTCACGGAGGGATAAAAGCCTAGGAGAAAATGTAACAGTTTTCTCTCAGGCTTTTTTTGCTTTTTGGAAAGAATAAAATTGGAGGTGTTTATTAAATGAATACAGATTGGATGAAAGTATTTGTTGCTGCTTTCTTTGAAGCTGTAGGACTAAAACTTGTTTCTTAATAAATATATTGAAGGATTTATTGTTATATAAGTGTTTTGGTCATTATAAGGTCCGTTTGTTCTTCATCACCCATATAAAAGGAGTGAGCCCCAGTTTGAACAAACCCCATTTTCTTATAAAAAGCAATAGCATTTTCATTTTTTTCCCATACGCCTAGCCAGATTTTCTTTTTCTTACGATCCATTGCAATTTCCATAGCTTGATTTAGCAGATATTTACCAAGCCCATGTTTTTGGAATTTGTTCTTTATGTAGATCCTCTCGATTTCAAATGATTCTTTACCCATTTCTTCAGACTGTGCTTCATTGGTATTGACCTTTAAATATCCAGCCATTTCATTATGAAAATAAACAAAAAAGAATTCCGAAGACATATTGGATAATTCTTTTTCTAATTGTTTTAAGTTAAATGCTCTTTCCAAATAGGCATTCATATTTTCGGGTGAATTCTGATCTTTAAATGTATCGTTGAATGTTTCAATACTTATTTCTTGGAGTGTTTGTAAATCTTCATGGGTACACTTTTTTAACTTTATTGTCATTTAGATATGGCTCCTTTATATATTTAGTAATCTCTTTTGTTTCCCTTTTTTATTAATTCCCAGTCTTTTTCAATATTTTTTCTTACTCTCTGAAGGAGGTTGAAAATGGTTTCTGCTTCTCTTTCGGAGAATCCTGTTAATGCGACACTATTCGAATGATCATGTTCTTTTTTTATGAAAGGATAAACATTTTTTCCTTTTTCAGTTGGAAAGAGTTTTTTTATTTTTTTGTTATGTTCATCATCTTTCTTTTCAATAAAGCCATTCATTTCAAGTTTTTTAATAGCACGAGCTGCAGTTGTTCGATCAACTTTTATCATCTCAGCTACCTTTTCTTGAATGATTCCAGGGTTTTCACATATTCGCACAAGGTACAAATACTGCCCTTTTGTAAGGTCATATTCTTTAAATTCGATATTGCTTATTGAATCTAATGCTCTTGCTATCATTCCAATTTCACGAAGAATTTCCTTCATAATTAACTCCTTAGGCACATATTTTTGTTGCATATGCAATAAATTTAGCATATATTAAATTTAACTTAAATTTGTTGTATTTGCAACAAAACACAACGATAAAGAGGTCGAGTGGAGTGAAATATGTTTATTTTGTATTAGGAATTTTAATATTAACCTTTGGTATTTCTTTGACTATACAATCAGATCTTGGAACATCACCTTTTGATGCACTTTTGGTAGGACTGTCCATAAATGTGGGGCTTACCGTGGGAAGCTGGGAAATCATTATCGCTTTCATATTAATCTGTTGTAATTCACTTTTAAAAAGACAAAGGCCTGAAGTTCTGGGGTTATTAACAGCATTTATAACGGGTGTCGGTATTGATATGTGGCTTTTTTTATTACACAATTTGATAACACCTGAACTATGGTTCAACAAAGTTGTTTGTTTTGGAATCGGCTTAGTTGTAATAGGATTTGGAACTGCCATTTATTTACACACAAATTTTGCACCAATACCAGTTGACCGATTAACATTAATCATACAAGAAATAACTAGAACAAATATATTTTTTTCGAGAACATTCATTTATCTCGTATTCTTGATCATGGCATTGATTTTTAATGGGCCGATTGGCGTTGGTACTTTATTAACCGTTTGTTTAGGCGGACTAATACTTAATTACTTTATGCCAGTCACTAAAAAAATATTAGACCGCAAATTAACACATTCTCGTACTTCATCAAATTATGATAAAGAAAAAAGCCATTCAATATAGAATGGTTTTTGTTTTTGTTGCTACCTGCAAGTAGAGTTAAGAATACCGATTTAATAGCGTGAGGAACTCAGCCTGAAGCATTATTGTAATTTTTTTCGAAGTTGTTCCGCTGCATACAGTGCTTTCAAGTCTTGTGCAATATCACCCGGTCTGTTTCCTTCTCCAATAATATATCCTTCAAAAGTTGTCCCTACAAAGTCAAAGATATGTTGAAACTGCTGAATCATTGGTAAACCTTTAATGTATGGCTGATCTCCACCCACTGCAATGACATATGCTCTTTTCTGAGACATTTGCTTTTTAAAATCGGGATACTTGGTGTCTCTTAAAGTCTGGGACCAACGATCAATAAAATTTTTCATTATTCCTGACATGCTATACCAATAAATCGGTGTAGAAAAAAGAAGAATATCATGCGGAAGAATACGATCAATAACGACGTTGTAATCATCATTCACTTCGGGAAATCCCTCCTCTGCATGCCGTTTATCTAATATCGGTTCTATTAAATATTCCTTCAGATATATTTCTTCCACAACTAAGCCTTGAGTCGCTAACTTTGTCAACGTCTCTGTATTCCCGTTTGGACGGCTTCCACCGTAAATAACTGCAATGGTCATCAGTAATTCCTCCATTTTGTAGTTGATTTGTTAGTTAGTATTTACTATTTTATAATGAAACTCAGAAACAATAAAACGGATTATTTCGATTGAATCAATCGATAATTACGATTAAGAGGAGGTGAGCGAATTGGAAATTAAACAGCTGATTACTTTTAAGATCGCCGCAGAAAATTTGAACTTTACCCAAACGGCAAAAATATTGAATTTTGCACAATCAAGTGTAACGGCTCAAATCAAAGCCCTTGAGGATGAGATTGGCAAACCCTTATTTGAGCGTTTAGGAAAAAGATTAATTTTAACAGATGCCGGATATCAATTTAAAACATATGCTGAAAAAATGATTCGTTTAAGTGAAGAAGCGATTACGGCTGCAAACGGAGAAGAAGAACTATCTGGCATTCTAACAATTGGGGCTCAGGAGAGTCAGTGTACCTATCGATTACCTCCAATTCTTAAAGAATTCAAGGCTGCATTTCCAAAAGTTAAACTAGTATTTAAACCTGCACATTCTGACGAAATGGCGAGAAAGCACCTTATGGAGGGATTATTAGATGTTGCTTTTATTATGGATAAAAGGAAGCCTGAAGGATCGTTAAGAGTGGAGCAGCTTATCAAAGAGGAGTTAAAACTAGTTATCACACCAAACCAACCTAAATCAGCTTTTTCAATAGATGATCTGAAGCATGAAACGCTATTACTCACAGAAGCTGGTTGTTCATATAGGAATATGTTCGAAGAATCCCTAAATTCTCTTGGAATCTACCCGTTAGATAAAATAGAATTTGCCAGTATAGAGGCCATCAAACAATGTGTAATTGCAGGTTTGGGCGTGGCATTACTGCCTGAGATGGTTGTAAAAAAAGAACTTGAAGAGGGACGATTAAAGGAATTACCGTGGAATGCTTCTTCATCACCGCTTTATACTCAAATTGCTTGGCATAAGGATAAATGGATGACACCACCTTTAGATGAATTTATTAACTTAACTCGTAAGATGTTTCTGTCTGTATAACATCATTTATTTTTACTCTATGTCGTGAGAATAATGTTTTTCAAGAAGAAATTAAATATTATAGGGCTAGAAAAAAAGGAATGTCTCTAAAATTGAGACATTCCTTCAGATTGATCTAGAGTGCAACCTGCTTTAACAAAACAAAATTGTAATGTGACATTAAAGTTATTTAATTTTAATACAAAAACACATATAGTCCTGTCCTAATATGAGGGCGGGGTAAAAATAAAGTTGTTTAGTTTTGGTGAAGTGAGGCTGGACGGACATTTCAAAAGGATAAGCCTGTGAAAAGTGTACTTCATTGCACTTAAAAGTAAAACAATAAAGTCGTTTAAATCTGAGAGCTTTATTCAAGAACGCGCCTGACTGTTTGAGGTATAATCCCTTACTGATAAATCATCTTTCCTTAATGTGAACAGATAAGGGTTTAAAAAAAGCTATTATTTGGGTTTAGCAAAAATAATAGGTTCAAGTATTTATTTTGCCCCTGCTTTTAACAAAATTTTTTCAATCTCTTTAAAGCCTTTCTCACGTGCATGTTGTAATGGAGTCACCTTATTATTATCTGGAATGTTCACATCCGCCCCATTTTCTATCAGCAATTGCACCGTTTGCTGCTGCTTTTCGTCTCCATCATTTAAAATAATTGCTTCCAATAAAGCTGTCCAACCAAGATTATTGACATGATTCACATCAATATCCGTATGGGTAAGAAGTTCTTTGATTACATCCACAAATCCATGTTCTGAGGCAGGGATTAAAGCTGTTCCCCCATACCGGTTTGTAATCGCCGGATCGGCCCCTGCTTCAATCGTAAGTTTTAGAATATCTATATACCCTTCCGCTCCAGCATACAGGAAGGGATTGTTTTTCATATCATCCTGGATATTCACATCTGCCCCTGCCTTAATAAATACTTTTGCAGTTTCTACATCATTGTTATAGGTTGCAATCATAGTGGCAGTCCGTCCTTTTGAGTCTTGTGCGTTGATATTCGCACCTTCCTTAATGAGTCTGCTTATGGCGTCTGCCTTTCCTTGTTCTGCTGCTTGAAGCAACTCTTTATTTAATCCTTCGCTCATGATTTCTTTCTCCTTTTCTTGTTTTTTCGGTTCTCCGCTATTGTTAGAAATACAACCTTGCAGCAAGAGAATACATCCTATAAATGCGATCATCCACTTCCACATAAATATACGCCTCTATTCTAATATTGTTGCTCCGTTCTTTTTACCTGAGGAGTGAAATTATATTCTTTCTCTTGGAGAACATGTTCCGTTAAAATGCTATTTATTTATTTCCAAAGAACAAAAACTCGATTGCAAATTTCATGAATTTTTCGTGACTCATTTAAAAACACTCCTTGAAAAGTAAATATTAAATATGATTTTTTTCACTAATGTTTTTTGATTTCCATAGCTGTTCTAGCACAATTACGATGATCGTACCAACAATGAGACCATTGCTTAAAAAATATTGGAGAATCGTAGGCAGACTCTGAAATATCCCTTTAGGAAGATACATTATTCCAAAACTGATTAGCAATGTGATTCCTAATATAGTTAACCGGCGTTGATCTAATTCGTCTTTCAAAAGGGACTGAAACGAAATCCCGATCATTTGGACAAAGGATGCTAAACTTACGGCACAAGCAATAGGGGCGGGAAGCATGGCTAAGAAGTGGACGATCGCCGGAACACAGGCTATACCTGATAAGGCTAAACTTGCTACCAGGAAAGGCATCATTCGTTTTTGCCCGGTTAATCGGATAAAGCCTGCCGATACTGGCAATGGCACAATTCCTATCGTAGAAAAAAGAGATGAAAGAACATGTGTAATACCGCCTGCCCAACTGGCGCGGTTAATGGTTTGTTTTTCGGATTCCCCTGATTCCGGAACTGCTTGTTTTACAGCCGTAACGGCCGCTATTGTATTAGAGACTACAATAAACGTAAAGATAATGGAGGTTATAACCATTCCAGCATTTAACTGCGGAGTCCCCCATGCAAAAATTTCTGGTAATTTAATAAAGGAAGCCTGTGTGGAAATCGTATTGGGGGTTTTTCCCAATAAGAAATATAGTACCCACCCAATTAAAATTCCTAACAGCACGGAGTAACTTTTCATCCATCCTTTTCCTTTAATTGATAGCACAATCACTAAAACAAATACGCCAAATGAAATCGCTGCTATTCCATAATCCAGGTTGAACTGTTCTTGTATTCCGAGCATTCCCTCTAAA
Organism: Bacillus sp. JJ1532; assembly: GCF_036965085.1. Taxonomy (NCBI): domain Bacteria; kingdom Bacillati; phylum Bacillota; class Bacilli; order Caryophanales; family Bacillaceae; genus Bacillus; species Bacillus sp. JJ1532. Next base: position 16,479 of record NZ_JBALOW010000007.1, on the reverse strand, counting down.
AATACACCACTTAGTTGAAGAGTCAGAATCAAAAGAAAAGAACCAGTAACTAAAGGAGTGAACAAAAACATCAGCCGATTAACCAGGCCAGTTATACCGAGAATAAATAGTAAAAATCCCGTAACTAGCAAGCCACCTTCTAAAAGTTGTAATGTTTCTGTCGTACTTTCCCCCTGCTGAATCGCCATACCCGCTAAAATGACAAATACACTGACCCATGAACCTGCAGGACCGTCAGCGATCGGATATCGATGTCCGAGCCATCCTTGTATAAAAGAGCTTATTCCCACCACAAAAAAAGTTCGTTGCATCAATTCGGAGATTTCCTCTATCGTTAAATGAAATACTCCTCCGATTACGATCGGTAATGCAATGGAAGTGGCCAGCAAGAAAAAAAACCATTGAAATATGCTTAAACCGCTGTAAAAACGTAGTTGCTTCATATTACCTCACCCTTATACATGATGTTTATTATTGAGACTTCCAAGTGATAATAGAAATGAGTTCTACATGGCTGATAAATAAGGGGCTCCAACAAGAAAAGCTTATATTTAAGTATCTCGATGTTCTATCCAACATTTGGAAAATCTTGAAAAATCATCGCTGTTAAAGCCGTTTCGAGAAATTTCTTTTTATCTAGAATCATGATATCTTAGAATGAAGTATATGAAAAATATAAAAAAAATTAATTTTACTTAAGTTTTTCATATAGGAGGGATGTTTTTCCACTGATGGATATTAGACAACTGCGATATTTCATAGCTATTGTAGAAGAAAGAAAAATTTCCGCTGCCGCTCAAAGACTTCATATCTCCCAGCCTCCGCTAAGTCAGCAGCTGAAAACAATGGAAGATGAATTGGGAACGAAATTAGTAGAGAGAAATGGGAGATTTTTAGAAGTGACGGAAGCAGGAAAATCATTATATAAGTATGCGCTACAAATGACTCAGTTAATGGAAGAAGCTAGAATGGAAGTAAAGGAAGTCGGAAACGGGGTAAGTGGAAGATTGACGATTGGTATCAATACTTTTTCGGTAGTCGAATTACCAGAGTTACTTCACCAATTCCACAAAAAATATCCTAAAGTTACTTATAAAATTCATCAAAATGAGTCAGTTCATCTTTGTCAACTGGTGAGAGACCGAATTGTAGAACTGGCGATTATACGTTTACCGCTCGACTTAGATGATTTTTCAGCAATCCATCTTCATACAGAACCTTTTTACTTCATTACTTCAAATAAAGACGAACCTTTTAATCATCAGGTTATACTTGCAGACATTCAAAATCGCCCTCTGATTTTACCGAGTACAGAAGGACTAGGAGTCCATTATATGATTTTAGAAGCATTTTCGAAAGCTCAACTGCATCCGAACATTATTGCAGAGTGCTCTGACATCTCCCTTTTATTAGATTTAGTCGCTTGTAATTTTGGACAAGCTATTGTTCCGGAAACCGTCATTAAACAATACAAAAACTACAATATCCAAGCTTTCAAAATTAAAGATACAGAGCTATCTGCATCTACGGGCTTAATATGGCTGAAAAATCATTATCTATCAAAAACCGCTCAAAACTTTACAAACCTATTAACTGATTACCTCCAGCAAAACACGGATTACAGTGTTAAGGATTAAAAATCCCAATCTCTCAGTGATATAAATGAGAAATTGGGATTTTATTATTCAACAATTATGTTTATAGCACTTTAAATATCAAGTAAAACAAGTGCTTCAAGATCAACCCTGTTCAAGCTCTTCGAGTGTCTCTGGTGCATAGACAGAAAACCTTACAGCCCGCTCTGGACAACTAAATTCGGTTCACCCTTCTCTTAATTTGACCATGTTATACCAGCTTACTCCACCATGTTTTGATTCAGACATACCATGGTTAACGAATCCAAATTTTTCATAAAAAGAAACTAATTCTTGTTTACATGTTAATGTGATTCCTTCTCTTTCATTTTCTTCTACAAGCTCTTCCATTTTCTCAATTAAAATCTTTGCAATTCCTTGATTTCTAGCCTGTTTGGATACCGCTAACCCTAAAACACTCTGATATCCTCCTCTTTTCGGATTCTCTTTGATTTCTTTAAAAAGATTATCCGTTATGTAAGGTTGATTAATAATAGGGCCATTAATATAACCAAGTATTTCCCCTTCCTTTTCTATCACAATAAAGGTATCAGCTATCAACTGAATTCTTTCGATAAATGCTTCTTTTGTAGCAGCTTCTTCTTGTGAAAAGCCTTCTTTCTCAATAGATAGCAGCTGTTCTAAATCTGTCATTTGAACATTTCTTAAAGTAATCATCTTGTCTATCCCCCTTTACTATTCATTATAAATAAATCTTTAGTATTTCTACTTTATTCTCAATCTGGTCTTAATTTAACATCATCTCTTTTTAGATCCATTGAAAATTTCTTCTTAAACCGGCTACGTTGCATTAAGTATTACAAAATTTCACAATGTCTTCTAAAATTTAACCTAGATATCTAAGTATTGTTCAACAATCTGGGGCTTAATATAAAGAAGGAACGTAATTCTTGCTGTAGAAATGCGCCCTATTGTAAAAGTATCTAGTTTAAGCTAGACCCTTAAAGTTTGTACTGATTTGTACAAGATGTTTCTTATTTCCCTGTTTCACTAAATTGCTTAATCCGTTCACCAATTTCGTCACGAACACGCTGAAATTCAGACCACACTTTTCCAGCCGGATCATCAAATCCCCAATGTTCACGCTTCACATGTGGCGGTGTAATTGGACATTTATCAGCAGCATCCCCACATAATGTAACCACTAAATCAGCATTATTTAAGATTTCAGGATCAATAGTATCTGATGTTTGACTGGAAATATCAACACTAGCTTCCTGCATGGCCTTTATAGCATTCGGGTTTAATCCATGTGCTTCTATTCCAGCACTGTATACCTTCCACTCATCACCTAAATATTTCTTTGCCCAACCTTCAGCCATTTGGCTGCGACAAGAGTTTCCTGTACACAAAAAATAAATAGTTTTTTTAGACATGATCTAATTCCCCCTTTAGTAAAGTAATAATGCTACATACAGACCTAGTAATGTGATAAATAGAATAGGAATTGTTAAGATAATCCCCGTTTTAAAATAGGTTCCCCATGAGATCTTAACTCCTTTTTGAGATAAAACGTGGAGCCATACTAAGGTTGCTAATGAGCCGATTGGGGTAATTTTCGGACCTAAGTCGGAACCAATCACATTGGCATAAATAAGAGCCTCTCGGATTGTGCCGGAAGTATTTGTTTCGGCAATCGCTAATGCATCGATCATGACAGTTGGCATATTATTCATCAAAGATGATAAGAAAGCCGCTATAAAGCCCATACCTATCGTTGCAACAAATAAACCTTGTTCAGCGGTTGCTTGAATGACACTAGCTAACGATTCAGTTAGCCAAGCATTTCCTAAACCGTATACGACCACATACATCCCGATTGAGAAAAAGACAATTGCCCAGGGAGCACCTTTTACAACTGTTCTTGTATTAACCGCATTACTTCTTCTTGCCATCAATAAAAAGAAGATTGCAATGCCCCCTGCAACAAGTGAAACAGGGATTTGAGTGTATTCGCTAGAAAAGTAACCAATCAGCAATATCCCAAGAACATACCAAGACAGTCGAAACATTTTATAGTCCTTAATGGCTTCTACAGGTTTTCTTAATTTAGATAAATCATACGTATTTGGAATACTTTCTCTAAAATAAATTAATAAGACAGTAATCGTTGCTACTATTGAGAAAAGGTTAGGAATAATCATTCTTGAAGCATACTCTACAAATCCAATGTTAAAGAAATCAGCCGATACAATGTTGACTAAGTTACTTACCACAAATGGAAGGGAAGTCGTATCTGCAATAAATCCACTCGCCATAATAAATGGAAAGATCATCTTTTCTTTAAATTCCAAATTACGAACCATCGCTAAAACAATTGGTGTCAAAATTAAGGCAGCTCCATCATTTGCAAATAGTGCAGAAACGATAGCTCCTAAAATGCTAATATAGACAAACATTTTAATTCCATTTCCTTTTGCAACTCTGGCCATATGTAGTGCTGCCCATTCAAATAACCCAATCTCGTCTAAAATTAGTGAAATAAGAATGATTGCTACAAATGATAATGTCGCATTCCATGTAATTCCGATAACTTCAAGTACATCATTAAACCCAACTACACCTAATAATAAAGCTATAATAGCCCCGCCACATGCACTCCAACCAATATTTAATCCTTTTGGCTGCCAGATAACGAGAATAAGTGTTGCTAAAAAAATTATTGTTGCTACTATTGCTGTAATCACTAAATTTAACCTCCATCACTCTACGGTGTACACACTTTCTCTTATTAGCAGCAAGAGCTACTTGTTTCTCCATTAGGAACCACACAACAAGTAGATTCTATTTTATGGACATCACTATCAGCTCTTGTAAAGAAAAACTCCCACTCATTTCCGTCTGGATCGGTTACCCAAAATTTATCTTGTACGGCATAACAACACGTTGTATCCATCTCATCACGTGCGAAAAAACCTTCTTTTTCAAGTCTTTCCTTATGAGCTGTAATTTCTTCGCTCGTTTCAACCTGAAAACCGAAATGGGTTACCTGATTCCCGTACACTTCATCTCGAACATTTAGTGTAAAATTAAGTCCTGGACTCTCTAGTAAGAATTTCGCATAATCAGCCTTTACTTTAACAGGTTCTACTCTGAATACCTTTTGATAAAACTCAATGGATTTCTCTAAATGCATAACGTTAATTCCAACGTGAACATATTTCATAAATTTATTCCTCCTAAGTTTTGATAAATCAAAAAAAATTGATGTATAGCGTAAAAAAAATTAGCAGCAGCTTCCTTTTCCAGTTTTTCTAAATACACAACAAAGTTCCTCAGATAATAAATTGTTTACTTCATCATCATTCAAATCATAAAAACTCCATGTACCCTTTGTTTCCTTTCTTATTAGGTTTGCATCTAATAAAATTTTCAGGTGATAAGAAAGTTTTGATTGGGTCATCCCGAAAGTTTCTGTTAAATCACATACACATGTTTGTCCTTTTTGACAAAGTTCATACATGATTTCTAATCGTTTCTGATCGGCTAAGGCTTTAAATTTTTTTTCATATTGCTCAAATTGATTTATTATTAAAGTCATATACATTTTCTCCTTTCATCAATTTTTTTTAATATTTAAAGTAAGTATAAACAAAATCATTCTGTATATACAAATAATAAATCAATTTTTTTTGATTTATTATTCAAGTGTAAGGGAGATACGTCAGGAAAAAGCGATTTACTATGTTAAAGCCGGAATTCCCAGTATTAATATTGAGAAATTGAGCTCTTTCTGTTCCTCCATAAATGGCCCGATTGTTGAGGAATGTAAAACACCACTCTTAAACAGTTATATTGTATATAACTTTACATAATTTGAGGAGTATTCTGTATTGTTTATTTACAAATTTGGCTTCATTCCTCTTCTACGCCTTTAGATTGAGGCTAGTTATTCCATAATACTAGCCTCAATTCAAATGTAACATATATTCATATGGTGTTATTCCATATACTTTTTTAAAATGTTTGTTTAAATGGGTTAAATCAACAAAATCACATTCAGCTACTGTTTGATAAATATCTCTATTTGTATCTATTAATTGCTTAGCTCGTTCAATCTTACAGTTGAGAAAGTATTGGTATGGTGTAATACCAGTATGGGACTTGAACAATCTAATAAACTGAAATTTTGATAGATGAAGCTCTCTACTAATCTCATCGAGTTTAAGAACATTCCCTAAGTCAGAACGAAGCATATCCTTTGCTTTTCTAATAAACGTATTATCTTTCTTCAAATTAGTTGAAAGACTTGTTTGAATAAGACTATCTGTGAGGGATATGAATAGTTCACTACATAACGCATCATCTTTTTCAATTAATATTGCATTAGTTAGACTTAACACTCTTTGCTCAAGTGTATAATCATACACAACCGGGGCCTCGAAACTTACAATATCCTTTTTTCCTGAAACCTCTAAAAGCAATTGTGGATCAATATATAGCATCACATATTCAAGGCCTGTCTCATCGTGTGCCATTCCGTCATGTGCCTGCTCTGGATTAAAAAGCATCACACCATTCGGATACGATAATTGTAAACTGCCGTCCAAATTATAATGTTGAATACCACGCAATGTTACACCAATTGCATACTCCTTATGAGAGTGCTTTTTATACTTAAAATCAGTGAAACTAGCCGACAGGGCAGTAACACCAGCTGCTTTCTTATAGATAAATTTATCCACTTTACTCACCTCTTAAAACACTACACTACCCTATCCATATCATGATTGTAGCATAAACTAAACCTAGAGCCATGATTACATTGACCATCCTTGTATGCTTTTGTAAAAACTTCTTGAGGATAGCACCGAAAAGAACCCAAGAAATAAATGCTAAAAAGCCAATGATCGTTATGACGATAACACTTATTGTAACGGCAGGCATATCGGTATAGTAGGGCAAAACAAAGCTAGGGATAACTGTCAATGTAAATATAACTACCTTTGGATTTAAAAACTGCATAAGAAAGCCGGCAGTAAAAGTTCCATTGTTGTTTTCCGGTGATTCTGATGTATCCATTTTATAGATTTGATAAGAGAGATATAGCATATATATCGTTCCGATAATCTGCATGCCTATTAAAATTTTTGGAATAACAGTTATCAGCACTGCATTCAACATCGCGGATATACCAAGTAATAAACCAAAAGCAATCGTTGCTCCGTACGTATATTCCATTGCCCTTTTTGGTCCATAATTATGCACAGTGGATAAAATGACAATGTTCGTAGGTCCCGGAGTAAAAGTCACAATAAAACAGTATATGATAAAAGATGTAATATCCATGATGAAAACTCCCTTTCAGCGTTTTCATATTAATATACATCTAAAAATTTAATGGGATATAGTATATTATTGCAGGATTAGATATTTGTTTTATTGAAACCCTTATTGGCAAAATAATAAATATCCTTTAAAAAACGCGATTTAATATTTGCTATAGCGGTTATATAGTATAACTTTTTCAATCCACCTCCTTAATCTAGGGGTAGGGTAAATAAAGTCTTTTTAATAAATACAGAGATTTATATTAACTTATTAAATCATCTCTACCTATCCGTTTTAAAAATTTATAAAACGACTCTCGCTTTTTACCCATTTGCGAATAGATAGCGATAACCTTTTCTACAGTATCGTACAATTCTTCTGGCGTTAAATTCTCCTTCAGCAAAGAACCGACCTCGGCGTCTTTCCCTTTTGCTTTTCCACCAACATATAAATTGTAATGGTCTCTAATTTTCATAACACCTATGTCGCTTAACATGGGTTCACCGCAACCAATGGGACAACCTGTATAGGCAACTTTTAAGGTAAAGGGAACAGCTCTTCCAGCAATACGGCGATTTAATTCTTTTGCTACCGGCATTCCTTCCTCTTCTTCTCCTTTGCAAAAATTGCAGGTTCTTAAGCTTTTTACGAAGTTTCCAACTGGATAACATGCTAATCCAACATTTTGAAATTCTTCTATAATATCTTCTTTTTTGGCTTCCGGGATTTCTATATAGAGTTGTTGGAAGGTGGTTAACTCCAGTTCCTCCTCTTCATTCATATATTTTGATATTGTCACAAGTTGCTTCGCGTTGAGTTTTGCTCCGTACCCTATTCCCCCATTTATGGCGATCTTAATTTTTTTATCATTATCCTCCATATAACTTTTCCTCCTTTCTTAACCATCTACTATACGCTAGTATGGTATAAATTTTACCGATATGAGACCTGCCACTAAATATAGTGACAGGTGATATCGACTATTTTATTTTTCTAATTTCACTCTTTGTAAACGCAGTGCGTTTAACACGACCGACACGGAACTAAATGCCATTGCTGCACCAGCTACCCATGGTGCAAGTAACCCTATTGCTGCAATTGGAATCCCAATGGTATTATAGGCAAATGCCCAGAATAAGTTTTGTTTAATATTACGCATCGTTTTGCGGCTCATTAAAATCGCATCAGCAATACTGTTTAAGTCGCCTCGAATTAGTGTAATATCCGCAGCTTCCATGGCAACATCTGTCCCTGTACCAATGGCCATCCCAATATCAGCTGTAGCTAGTGCTGGTGCGTCATTAATCCCATCGCCGACCATTGCCACTTTTTTGCCCTGTTCTTGTAGTTTTTTCACTTCTTCTGCTTTACCCTCAGGAAGCACTTCTGCAATAACCGCATCAACGCCTACCTCTTTACCAATTGCTTGGGCTGTACGTTCATTATCACCTGTCATCATAATTACTTTGATGTCCATTTCTTGTAATCGGCGTACAGCTTCCTGAGATGTATCTTTAATCGTATCTGCTACGGCAACTAGCCCTGCATATTGCCCATTAATATTGGCTAGCATCGCTGTTTTCCCATTGCGCTCTAATTCTTCCATCGCTGGGAGAACGGATTGTATATCGATCCCATATTGTTGCATAAGTTTACGCGTTCCAATGACAACCCCTTGACCTGAAACAGTCGCCTGCACCCCATAACCTGGGATCGCTTCGAAGAATTGGACATCACCAAGTTCAATGCCTTTATCTTGAATGCCTTGAACGATAGCTTGTGCTAATGGGTGCTCTGATTGCTTTTCCGCTGCACCGATCAACGATAAAAATTTCGTTTCGTCTTGACCATCTGCTACTAAAACATCCGTTAGGACAGGTTTACCATGTGTGACAGTACCTGTTTTATCGACTACTACTGTGTCAATACCTTGAGTTTGTTCTAAGTGTTCGCCACCTTTGAACAAAATACCAAATTCTGCAGCACGACCCGAACCAGCCATAATGGAAGTTGGTGTCGCTAAACCAAGTGCACAAGGGCAAGCAATTACAAGTATGGCAATTAACACTTCAAGTGCTGGTGTAAACTCACCTGGTTGAACAAATATAATCCATACTAGGAAGGCAATGATAGCAATCCCTACTACGATGGGTACAAAAATACCTGAAATTTGATCCGCCATCCGTTGGATTGGTGCTTTTGAACCTTGTGCATCTTCTACTACTTTAATAATTTGGGCTAATGCTGTATCACGTCCAACCTTTGTTGCTGTCATTTTGATGAAACCATTTTTGTTAATGGTTGAGCCGTATAATACGTCACCTGCTTTTTTATCCACTGGTAAACTTTCACCTGTTAACATCGATTCATCAACAGATGTTGTTCCTTCTACTACTTCACCATCAACAGGAATTTTTTCACCTGGCTTCACTAAAATCGTGTCACCTATTACTACCTCTTCTAAAGGTATTTCTTTTTCAACTCCATCACGTATGACGATAGCTGTTTTTGCCTGAAGCCCCATCAATTTTTTGATCGCTTCTGATGAACGGCCTTTTGCTCTTGCTTCAAATAATTTTCCTAAAAGAATAAGTGTAATCAGTACTGCACTGGTTTCAAAATATAAATGTGGACTGTGGTGTGTTCCAGCAGTAACAATCGCTTGATATACACTATAAAAATAGGCCGCTGAAGTACCCATAGCAACGAGTACATCCATGTTTGCACTACCATTGCGAAGTGCTTTATTGGCACCCACATAAAACTGTTTACCGATAATAAATTGTACAGGTGTTGCCAATAACATTTGAAACCATGGATTCATTAAGATGTCTGGTACATATAAAAACGATGTAAAAGAAAAGTGCCCAACCATCGTCCATAATAGCGGTAACGATAAAATCGCTGAAATAATGAATTTACGTTGTTGATCTTTAATGTGCTTTTCACGGTGGTCGACTTGTTCTTTTTCATCTTGCTTTTGATGCGCACCGTAACCTAGCTTTTCTACCTTCGCAATAATATCTGCGATCGCTACCTCTGAAGGATTAAATTCGATTGTTGCTTTTTCAAGTGCTAAATTGACGTTCGCATTTGCAACACCTTCCATCTTATTTAATCCTTTTTCTATGCGCGTTGCACATGCGGCACAGGTCATTCCGGTAATATCAAATTCCGCTTTTTGTTTGACAACACCGTAGCCAAGTGCTTCGATTTTCTTTTCAAAATCAGCTTCACTTAGTTTTGAAGGGTCATATTTAATCGATGACTTTTCAAGGGCTAAGTTAACGGTTGCTTGCTCGACACCCTCCATTTTATTTAGCCCTTTTTCAATACGTGTTGCACACGCTGCGCAAGTCATTCCGGTAATTCCAATACTCGCTTCTTTGGAAGCTGCACTTTTTGCTGCTGAACTCATGAACTTTCCACCTCTCAAATACCCACAAGGGGTATATTTATTTGAAAATGAGAGAGTGCTGCGATAGCACTCTTATTCCACCTCATATCCTTGGTCTTCAATGGTTTCTTTAATTTTATCAAGGGATACTTGCGATTCATTAAATGTCACTTCAACTTGAGCATCATCTAATTTTACATTTACCTGGCTAATACCTTCTAATTGACCAACGCTACCTTCTATTGAATTCACACAATGCCCACATGACATTCCTTGTACTTTTAATGTTACATTTTGCATACCTTTTCTCTCCTTTAACGAAATGTTATTCAGCGTGATATACACCATAGGGGTATATACAAATTAAAAAAATTTACTTTTTCATTAATTTTTGAATGGTTACAACCAATTCATCGAGTACCTCATCATCACCTTCTGAAAGACGATCTACGACACAACCTTTAAGATGACCTTCTAAAAGAATTTTAGCTACACTATTTAATGCAGATTGCGTAGCAGAAATTTGTGTTATCACATCATCACAGTAAACGTCTTTGTCTATCATTCCTTTGATGCCTCGAATTTGCCCTTCGATACGATTTAATCGAGTGGTTAAATCCTTCTTTACTCGTTCTGGATGATGGCTTTTACGGCAAGACGTAACATCCTCAGTATGGCAAGCTACTTCCTTCGCTGTGTTTTCCATTAGCTCAACCTCCAATCTTGATTTTATATTACCATACCCATGCTGGGTATGGAAAGAAATAAACATAAATATTTTTTATCAGTATGCTAAAACCTTTTTTGAACACGATTGTAAAAAGGAAACTACTAGCTGAATGGATTTCTTACGAAAATCGCTGCTGCCCATTTATAAAATTCTCACTATATGTAAGTGGTGAAGCAAACTCTATAAGATAAGAAATAATAGGAAGTAAAGTAGTCAAAAATCTACTAAGAGAAGAATTTCTTTTAGCATAAGCACCTTTACTCTAAATCTTTCCGGTTTGGGGGATTTTTAAATTAAGCTAAATAACAATTATGTTAATATTAAGTAAGAATTCCTGTTCAAATTAAATATTTTCTTAAAAATCACTTATTACATAAGCCTCTTATTTAACAACTTTACAGAAAGTCTTTTTAGGGGGCGGTAAGAAGGGGCATCCAAATAATGATTTCTAGAGAAAAATTAGAAAACAATCAAGTTTGGCTATATGTCATTGTACTACTGATAGCAGCTGGATTTGGATTAATAGTTCCTGATTTCGGAGCACAATTAGATGCAACAATTTCTTTTATCATTGCTATTTTAATGTATAGTATGTTTTCGCAAATTCCTTTTACTTCTTTAAAAGAGTCGTTTGCTAATCGTCGTTTTATTTGGGCTTTATTAACGGTTAACTATATTGCAGTTCCTATTGTGGTGTGGCTTCTATCCAAGTTATTACCCGAATATCCACCGTTATTGCTTGGGGTCTATTTAGTTTTACTTACACCTTGTATTGATTATGTGATTGTTTTTACAGCCCTAGGGCGTGGTAATGAAAAGCTTATTCTTATTTCTACACCTATTCTCATCATTACTCAAATGCTGCTATTACCTTTGTATTTATTATTGTTTATTGGGGATGATGCAGCAGAAATAGTAGACCCTGGTCCATTCCTTGAAGCATTCATTGGTCTTATCGTTATCCCTTTAGGACTTGCTATTGCCCTACAGATATTTGCAAAAAAATCACTTGTTGGGAATAAAATAATAGATATATCGGCATGGCTTCCCGTCCCATTCATGGCTCTTACTCTTTTTGTTGTTGTATCGTCTCAAATAGGCAAATTATCAACATATATTGACCTAATTATCAAAGTAATTCCTATATATATTGCTTTTATGATTATTATGCCTATCATTTCTAGGTTTATTGCAAAATGGTTCAAGCTTGATATTGGTTCAGGTCGTGCACTTATATTTAGTGGAGCTACACGTAATTCGCTTGTAGTTCTTCCTCTTGCTTTAGCCTTACCAGATAATTTAAGCACATTAGTAGCAGCCATAATTGTGACACAAACAATCGTTGAACTTGCAGGTGAACTAATTTATATTCGATTAGTACCCAATCTACTTTTACGTAAAGAGACAACTTGATTCATATGTCTTCTAAAAAGCCCCCCTTGCATCGTATAGTCAATTTAATACGATGCAGGGGGGCTTTGCTTGTCTATTTTATTTAATGGAAAAATTTAAAATTCTATTGTCAAATAAAAATGCCCTTCATAATAACAGAGGGCATTATAAGGAGTAGTAATAAATGAAAGAGGATGAGATGTTAAATTTTTTGATGAATACCTTTCCTAATTTAGAAATTAGAGAAGTACAAGCAAACACTAATGGTTGGGATAATAACATTTATATATTAAATAATGAGATAGTCTTTAGATTCCCAAAATCTGAAGATCTTTTATCTAAAATATTGAATGAAGGCAAAATACTAAATTTGTTAAAATATAAAAAACCTATTTTATGCATACCAGACTATGAATATGTTTACAGTGGGAGTGATTTAAAAGGCGTTAAATATTCTTTCTTGAAAGGTAAGTCTTTAGGTGAATATCCCATTAACAATCTTAGAGATAATCCAAACAACGCCAAGTTGATTGGTGATTTTCTAACGAAGTTGCATAGCATTGATGTTTCAAACCCTAATCTAATTAACTTAGAGACAATCCATACACTTAAATACTGGGAAAATTTATATTCCTCAGTCAAAAATGATATATTTCCTTTTTTAAATGACCAGCGACAGAATGAAATTAATGAAGTATTCACTAATTTTATTGACCTCTTTCCAAGTTTAACTTTTAAAAAATCAATAATACACGGTGACTTGACTGCCTCAAACATTATTTATAATAAGGGTAAAAACTGTATTGATGGCATTATTGACTTTACAGATGCCCAAATAGGAGATCCTGCTTTCGATTTTGCAGGTTTATATTGGTCTTTTGGTTCAGAATTTACAAAGGACGTATTATCTTGGTATAGCGCTCCTGAATCGTCTGAGAATTTATTTAATAGAGTAAAAAACTTTTATGGATTACAACCAGTTTTTCATGAAATATTATTTGCAGTGAAAAATAATCAACAAATCAATTGGGATACTGCCTTTGAAAAATTTTCTTACCTAAAAAATTTATATGAAACATAATTAGTAGCCTGTTATTAAATTAAAGGTGATTATCTTAATAAGGTATAAGCATTTGATCTCTAACTTTAGCTAACCAGTTAAGCTCTTATGTTTTTCCGTTAAAGGGCGCTTTTCTGAAATAAAGAAAGCGTCTTTCTACATGAAAAGGGCCATTTAATGGAATAAGGCTTATTAAGCTAAAGGTTTGGTTAGTTGAATTTGTAGGCCAGAAAAAAAAACCGCACACAATGCGGTCTGATGTTCAATAATTATGGGATACCTTTTTAGGGAAGACTTGTATTTTACTCATCATTACTAATGGGTTCCACATTTTGTTCATTTGTTTGACCCCCATATTGCTGGTTAATTTCTTTAGCTAACTCATCTAAAAATTCATCAGATAAAAAGGGACTATTGTCTTTGAACATATAAATCCTCCTTTGACGTTGCATCTCTTAAATATTTTTCTAAAGCATGAATTAATATCTACGTTACTAACATTTCCGTTTTTCTGTTTTTTTATCTTTTTACATAAAATTTATTTACTTTTGCAGAACACAGGAGTATTATAATCACTGTTTCAAATTTCTAAATCGCTGAAACCATTAGGTACGGGGGAACCATTTTTGTGGGTTGTTACTTAACCCAAGGGGTGAATCCTTTCAAGGTAGGGCTACTCAAAGGCCCGAATCCGACAGCTAACCTCGTAAGCGTTAAATGAGAAGGAAGGTGGAGCTTGTGACACAAAAAAGTGATGTGTCTACAGGTCTGTTTAACTCTGACTTGTAGGCACTTTTTTTTATTCATGTAAAAATTTTGTTCTTTTAGAGAAATTACTGTTTATAAGGGAATATATAACCTATTGACACTATTTAGGCGGTGAGTAATTAATGATTTCATTCATAAAAAGGCTTTTAATTGGACGACCTTTAAAATCCAATGAATTAGGAGAACAGAAACTTAACAAAACGAAAGCATTAGCGATCCTTTCTTCTGATGCTTTATCATCAGTGGCATATGGTCCTGAACAAATTTTGATAGTATTGGTCACAGTAGGTGCTGTAGCATTTTGGTATTCAATTCCTATCGCAGTTGGTGTATTAATTCTTTTAACAGCTCTTATATTGTCTTACAGGCAAATCATCTTTTCTTATCCTCATGGCGGTGGAGCGTATGTGGTTTCAAAGAGCAATCTAGGTGTAAATCCAGGCTTAATAGCTGGAGGTTCGCTATTGGTAGACTACATACTTACTGTTGCTGTAAGTGTGTCTGCTGGCACAGATGCTCTAACATCTGCTTTTCCCACCTTACATAACTTTAATGTGGAAATTGCTATTGCATTTGTGATTTTTATTACAATTTTGAATTTAAGAGGAGTAACGGAGTCTGCATCAATTTTAGCTTACCCCGTTTACTTATTCGTTGTAGCGATGTTCATATTAATTGGTGTGGGTATTTATAATATTCTAACAGGAGGAGTTTCACCTGAAATACACACCCCGATTGGTACACCTGTAGCGGGAATCAGTTTATTTATTCTTTTAAGGGCGTTTGCTTCGGGAAGTTCCGCCTTAACAGGGGTTGAAGCTATATCCAATGCCATTCCCAATTTTAAAGATCCAGCTCCTAAAAATGCTGCTAAAACATTAATGGCAATGGGAGCCTTGCTTGCGATACTGTTTTCAGGAATCATATTTTTAGCCTATTATTATGGCATTGCTCCAAGTAGAGAGGTAACCGTTGTTTCCCAAATTGCAGAAGAAACTTTCGGTCGAAATTTCATGTACTTCTTTATTCAAGGAACTACAGCATTGATATTAATCCTTGCTGCAAATACTGGTTATTCTGCTTTCCCATTGCTGGCGGTTAATCTCGCAAAAGATAAGTTTATACCAAGGATGTTTCTGATTAGGGGAGACCGATTAGGATATTCTAATGGGATCCTCATACTTGGAATTGCTTCTATCATTTTAATTCTTGCTTTTCGGGCAGAAACAGAGCATCTTATTCCACTTTATGCAGTTGGAGTATTTCTCCCATTTACTTTGTCTCAATCGGGAATGATGGTTAAATGGCTGCGAGAAAAGCCCAAAGGGTGGATTCCAAAATTCATAATTAATACAACGGGTGCTGTTATTAGCTTTACGGTCACAATGATTTTCTTTTTAACAAAATTTTCACAGGTTTGGTCAATCTTAATTTTTCTACCTATCATTGTCTTGCTCTTTCATCGAATTAGAAAGCATTATGAAGCTGTTGGAGACCAGCTTAGGCTTACAACTTGTGAATCTCCTGTGAAAATTGAGGGTAATGTTATGATAGTGCCTGTTGCCGGCATGACTCACGTTGTAGAGAATTCCTTAAATTATGCTAAATCGCTTTCTCCTGAACAAATTATTGCTGTATATGTTGCATTTGAAAGAGAAGACGAGAAGAAGTTTGGAGAAAAATGGAGGAAATGGCAACCTGATGTAAGACTAGTAACACTGCACTCTCATTATAGAAGTATCATCAACCCACTAACCAAATTTGTTGATACTGTGGAGCATAAAGCGAGGGAAGGAAATTATAATGTGACAGTTGTCATTCCACAATTTATACCTAAAAAAGGTTGGCACAATATTCTTCACAACCAATCAAGCTTACTAATTCGTGCCTTCTTATTGTATCGGAGAGATGTGGTCGTTACAACTGTACCTTATCATTTAAAAAAATAAAGAGCAGGACTTTCATGTACTTCCTTACTTTGATATTAACGGAGCTGCTTTAAGCAGCTCTTTCTTATTTGAACTATCATGTAAAAACAGCACTTTATTGCGTATTCTGTGGTGAACGCTGGGTTCATGGTTGGGTAACGGTGCTAAAGTTCAATATAAGCGAACTGTTTCAATAGCCTTTGATCTTCCACAAAAGGGCGCTTTTCTGAAACAAGGAAAGCGTCTTTCTTCATGAAAAGGGCCATTTTCTTGAATAA
>NZ_JBALOW010000006.1:1282-26363 GCF_036965085.1 Bacillus sp. JJ1532 | reverse complement strand
ATTTCGCTGCAACAATTGGCGTTGTTGAAGCTGGTTTTAATAACACAGTGTTTCCTGTTACGATTGCAGCAACTGTCGTACCAGCCATAATCGCTAACGGGAAGTTCCAAGGAGAGATAATGATTCCAACTCCTAATGGAATGTAGTCATAACGGTTATATTCGTTTGGACGGCTGTTTACTGGAACACCATCTTTAATACGCAGCATTTGACGTGCGTAATATTCTAAGAAATCAATTGCTTCTGCAGTATCTGCATCTGCCTCATTCCATGGCTTTCCTGCTTCTTTTGTTAAAAGAGCAGAGAATTCATGCTTGCGGCGGCGGATAATCGCTGCTGCTTTGAAAAGAACGTCTGCACGAATTTCCGGCTTAACCTTTTTCCATGTTTTGAACGCTTCAACAGCAGCCTGCATGGCTTTTTCGGCTAATTCTTGGCTTGCTTTAGACACACGGCCAATTACTTCTTCCTTATTAGCAGGATTGTATGAAGTAATTTTATCTTCAGTCGTAATGCGTTCTCCGCCAATAACTAAATCGTAGTCTTTTCCTAAATAGCCTTCAACCGTTTTTAAACCTGTTAAATAAGCTTCACGGTTTTCTTCTACTTTAAAATTTGTGAATGGTTCATGTTTGTAAGGTTGTACCATTTTCTTCGCCTCCACATTTCTACTAAAAATGACAAATGAACACGTAATAAACGAATCGCCAATTTTTTGTGCTCACTGTTATCTTTGTATAGCTTTTGCATCCAATTCCCATTTTAACATGTTTTGATTTAACCGTTCAAACAACACGGTCTAATTTTTGGAAAGTTAAAAAACAGACTTCTCCTCATCCTCGTATATTTTTCACGAATAATGAATTTTGACTCTTCCATTCCATCTCAAAACATACTAATTGTAAATGTGAACGAATGGTTCATTTTGGTCAGCTTTGCGGACAATCAAGGCTTCCGGACCATAAACGGATGAAACATTAACCTCTATGGAGATATATTCCGGAAAATGTTTCATCACAAGACTTGCAACATATTGAGTAAATCCAATCCCTTCAGCCTTTCCATAAAACTGTATTGGAATATTAATGGATAGCTCTTGCATCTGTCCCTGAACATAATACGCTTTACCAATTACCCCATTAAAATTAGGAAAATAGGATTCGACATCTTGTTTAAAGTTCAAAAAGGATGTTAAATCATCGCGATGATTTTCAGTCGCAGCTGTTGATGGAAATTGGACATACTTTTCATCAATCTTTTCCCATCCTCCTAGTTTAGAGCTGCCCTTTGGGGCATTCGCATAAGCGAAGAAATTCCCAGGAACGACGGATGTTTTACTTTGCTGTTCAAATAAGGCAATGGTAATCGGAACATCCTTGAGTTGATCCATTTGCCGCAATCTGCTCAATACCTCATCCGCGAGCTTCTTTCCCTCTTTTTCAAGTTCGGCATGACTAATTTTTGTTTCATATGTCGGCCCATATTGGATCTTTTGGTAATAGTAAATGGAATTGAGAGCTAGCCCGACGACGACTCCTCCCAATTTATACTTTCCCTCGTCATTTTTAATTAGATAATTATGTTCTAAAATATGGGCCAGGTATTCCGGGGTCTCTTCTTTTCCATTATCAAGAGGGTTAAGTCCAATGTTGTCCTCTTCCTTTAATTTATTCTCTTCTAATTGGTCAGAAGTGAATTTTCGGTTTAGCCAGAGGCCAACTGTCTTTCTTTTTAAATGCTGTCCTTCTTGAAACATATATTTATCCGGGTCAAAATTGTTTTGTGCAACCCGCATCAGGCCCGTTTCAAACTCTGTAATATCATATTTTGAATTAATATTACCTACGACGAGTCCTCTTGATTCACTCGGTTCAAAAGGCAAAATCGTACGGTAGTACTGATCCGAAATCCTATAGCTTGGAATTATTGCTTTCTCTTTAGCATCCTCTTTTTCATGGACCACTTCATCCTGTCCATTGAACTTTGGCGCACACCCGGCAAGAAGAAGGCTTAAAGAAAGAGCAAGCAATATTATTTTTTTCACGGAATTCCCACTCTCTCCTTTTGTCTTTAGAAAATCTAATCCTTTAATTCCTCCACAAGTCTCTCTTCATCCCAAATATCGATTCCTAATTCCTGTGCTTTCGTCAGCTTTGAACCTGCATCCTCACCTGCGATCACAATATCTGTTTTCTTACTTACACTTCCAGATACTTTACCACCTAATGCCTCAATCTGATCCTTTGCTTCATTTCTAGACAGCCTTTCAAGCTTTCCTGTTAACACAATTGTTTTTCCAGCAAAAATCGACTCTGAATTTTCAGCAGTTACGAGCTTAGGACCTTTATATTCCATATTCACGTCAGCTTCTCTGAGCTCTTGAAGAAGTTCTTTAACCTCCTCTTGTTCAAAAAAGGCAACAATGGAATCAGCCATTTTCTCACCGATTTCATTTATGGCAAGAAAATCATCGCGAGTAGCTGCTTCAAGACCTTCCATGGATCCAAATTGCTGGGCAATGGTTTTGGCTGCTTTTTCCCCAACATGACGGATACCTAATCCAAAAATAAGTTTTTCTAGTGAATTTTGCTTAGAGGCTTCGATCGCAGCCAGTAAATTTTGAACTGACTTTTCTCCCATTCGCTCAAGCTGAATAAGCTGTTCATACTTCAGCTTATACAAATCTGCTACATCATGGATCAGATTTTCCGCAAATAATTGGCTAATCACCTTTTCTCCTAATCCATCAATATTCATCGCATTTCGGGAAACAAAATGAATGAGACCTTCACGGATTTGTGCTGGACACTTTGGATTAATGCAGCGTAAGGCAACCTCTCCGTCTAGGCGAATAAGCTCACTTTCACATTCTGGGCAATGAGTCGGCATGTGAAATTCTTCTTCTTCCCCTGTTCTTCGGTCAGCTAATACATTTACCACCTCAGGAATAATGTCACCTGCTTTTTTCACAACGACTTGATCCCCAATTCGGATATCCTTTTCTCGAATTAAATCCTCATTGTGAAGAGAAGCACGCTGAACCGTAGATCCAGCCACACGGACTGGCTCCAAGATCGCTGTTGGTGTCACGACACCTGTTCTTCCTACGCTTAATTCAATAGCCTTTAAGGTTGTAATAACCTCTTCAGCTGGAAACTTATAGGCAATGGCCCAGCGTGGACTCTTTGCTGTTGTTCCAAGATCCTGCTGCTGTTCAAACGAATCCACCTTGATTACAATTCCATCGATTTCATACGCGAGCTGAGGACGTTCTTTCGTCCATTTTTCTACATATTCAATGACCTCATGGATGTCCGCACACTTTTTTCGCTGCTTATTCGTCTTAAATCCAAGCGAATCTAAAAAGTCCAATGCCTCACTATGTGAATCGATAGCTGTTTCACCTGTATCTGTTACACTATATAGGAAAACATCAAGATTTCTTGAAGCCGCAATTCGCGGATCTAGCTGGCGCAGTGAACCCGCTGCCGCATTTCGTGGGTTGGCAAAAAGCTCTTCACCCTTCTCCGCTCTTAGATGATTCAACGCCTCAAAGGAACGCTTTGGCATGAACGCCTCGCCGCGGGCTTCCAGTGAAACCTCCTTATTTAAGCGAAGCGGAATGGAACGAATCGTTCGCAGGTTAGCTGTAATATTCTCTCCAGTGGATCCATCCCCTCTCGTTGCACCGAGAACAAATAATCCATCTTCATAGCGAAGAGATACAGCTAATCCATCAATTTTCAACTCGCATACATAGGAAAAATCATCCCCAACAACCTGGCGGATACGTCGGTCAAAATCCATTAAGTCTTGCTCGCTAAAAGCATTGCTAAGACTTAACATTTGGGACTGGTGCTGTACTTTTTCGAACATATCCAGAACCTCTCCGCCAACCCGTTGCGTAGGTGAATCAGATGATTTTAGTTCCGGAAATCCTTCCTCTATTTCAACTAACTCTCTCATAAGCCTATCGTATTCCGCATCCGGAACAGATGGCTGATCAAGAACATGATACTCATAATTATATTGATTTAATAAATTTTTCAATTCATTTACTTTATTTTCAGCCATTTGAAGATCCATAGATTCAACCCCTTTCATAGAAAAAGCTCGGAACTCCTATCCCTTAGTTATCGGCGCAAACTTAGCCAATAATCGTTTGATCCCGATTGGTTTTGGGAAAGCAATATCCAATTCAATGCCTTCTCCTTCACCCTTCACACTAACAACGGTACCCGTACCCCATTTGCCATGCACCGCTTTGTCGCCAACCTTCCAGCCTAATTCATCTCCGCCTGTTGCATTCATGGCTGGACGAATCACTGGCCTTCTAGGCGTTGGTCTTCCCTCTGATGAAGACCCTAGCGCTGTTCCTCCGAAAGGCGAAGCCGATCTTTTTGCTGGCTGGATTCCATCGAGCAAGTCTTCAGGTATTTCTTTTATAAAACGCGAAGGAGGATTCATATTCGTACGACCGAACAATGTTCTCAATTGAGCATTAGTTATAAACAGCTCTTCCTCTGCTCTCGTTATTCCTACATATGCGAGTCTGCGTTCTTCCTCCATTTCTGCCTCTTCCATTAATGATCGGCTGTGAGGGAAAACCCCTTCCTCCAGACCAATTAAAAAGACAGTTGGGAATTCAAGACCTTTTGCCGAGTGAAGGGTCATTAAGACAACAGCATCGGCTTTTTCCCCATCATCATCTAGCTTATCAATATCAGCGACTAACGCTAAATCCGTTAGAAAGGCTACTAAGCTTTTGTCATCACTAGCCTCTTCAAAGCTTTTCGTTACGGATAGAAATTCATCCAGGTTTTCGAGACGGCTTTGAGCTTCAATTGATTTTTCCGCAATCAGCATCTCTCGATATCCTGATTTCTCTAGTAATTCTTCCACTAATTCCGTAACAGACAGGTACTCCTGCATTTGCGTATAGTTATTTATTAAATCCCTAAATTCTCCTGCAGCTTTCGTAATCTTCGGGCTTAAACCGATTAGTTCAACAGATTGCAAGGCTTCAAACATCGTCATATCGTGCAGCGATGCAAAGTTAGCAATCTTATCAATCGTTCCTGAACCTATTCCGCGTTTTGGGACATTAATAATTCTTTGTAGGCTTATATCATCACTTGGATTTGCAATCAGTCTTAAATAAGCGAGAATATCTTTAATTTCCTTACGGTCGTAGAACTTAATTCCGCCGACGATGGAGTATTCGATGTTTGATTTTAAAAGAACTTCCTCCATGACACGGGATTGGGCATTCGTGCGATAAAGAATCGCAATATCCGATAAATTCCGCTTTC
The DNA here is from genome assembly GCF_036965085.1 of Bacillus sp. JJ1532. Taxonomy (NCBI): domain Bacteria; kingdom Bacillati; phylum Bacillota; class Bacilli; order Caryophanales; family Bacillaceae; genus Bacillus; species Bacillus sp. JJ1532. The sequence continues at coordinate 21,051 of NZ_JBALOW010000006.1, read as the reverse complement.
CGTCTTTCGTAAACTCTTTTATTTTGCCGACAACAAATTGAGCCTCCCCTTGCTCACTATCTGCCCGGTAGTAGAAAATCTTATTTCCTTCGGGGTTTTCTGTCCAAAGATTTTTCGCCTTTCGATTCATATTTCTAGAGATCACTTGATTGGCTGCAAGAAGAATTCTTTTCGTGGACCGGTAATTTTGCTCAAGCAGAATCACTTTAGCATTAGAATAATCTTTTTCAAAGGAAAGGATATTGGCAATATCAGCCCCGCGCCAGCGGTAAATAGACTGATCCGAGTCGCCTACAACACATAGATTTCTAAATCTTGCTGCTAAAAGCTTTACGAGCATATATTGTGCTCGGTTTGTATCCTGATACTCATCGACATGTATGTACTGGAATTTTCTCTGATAGTATTCGAGAACATCCGGTACACGCTGGAAAAGCTGAATGGTTATCATAATAAGATCATCGAAATCCAGTGCTTGGTTTCTTCTGAGTCTCTTTTGATATTCTGTATAAACATCACTTACAACCTGCTGATAATAGTCGCCTGTTGTTTTCGAATATTCCTCAGGTGTTGTCAGTTCATTCTTAGCCGAGCTAATGGAACCAAGGATGGCTCGGGGATCGAATTTCTTCGGGTCTATGTTTTTATCCTTTAAAATCCCTTTGATCACTGACTGCTGATCTGTAGTATCTAGAATGGTGAAATTACGATTATAGCCAATGCGGTCAATATCTCTCCTTAAAATCCTCACACACATCGAGTGAAAGGTCGAGATCCAAATCTCATCAGCCGCTCCGCCCATCATTCTCTGAATCCTTTCGCGCATCTCTCGCGCGGCTTTATTCGTGAAGGTAATAGCCAAAATATTATATGGATTGACCCCTTTTTCTACCATTAAATAACCAATTCGGTGTGTTAACACTCTTGTCTTGCCACTGCCGGCACCAGCCATTATTAATAGAGGTCCATCTGTTGTCTTTACTGCATTCTGCTGCTCAGGGTTTAATCCCTTTAAAAGCTTATCTGTTAAAAAATTCATTCCTTCAATCACCGCCAAACATATGTTCTGTTGCTAATATAACTCTTTTTTTTATGCCATTCAACTGTTAACGTACAGCTTTAACCGTTTCTAAAGCGGCATGTATATCTTTATAAATAACATTTCCAACTACGATTACATTGGCTGAGGCTGCCATTTCACGAGCCTGTTCCGCTGTTTCTATGCCGCCGCCATAAAATAAGGTTGTATTCTCAAGCGTTTTCCTAACCTCTGATAGTAACTTGGCATCTCCGTATTTTCCGCTATATTCTAAGTAAAAAATAGGGAGATGGAACATTTTTTCTGCCATCATGGCATAAGCCCTGACATCATCAATGGTTAAATCGGTATTTGCATTTGTCAGCTTAGCAGCTTTGCATTCCTCATTGAGAATACAATAACCTTGCACGGCTATTTCATCCCAATTCATGATATCTCCATACTCTTTCACAGCCTCATGGTGCAGTCCTGAAATCCACTTTGTCTCCTTGCTGTTCAAAACCGTTGGAATAAAATATAAATCAAATCCTGGTGTAATGGCTTCGATAGAGGATACTTCCAGCACACATGGGACCGTATATCGGCGGATACGAGCCATTAGATCCAATACCTTGTCTAATGTGATTCCATCCGTTCCACCCACAATAAGTGCGTCGGTTCCTGACTCGCAAATCTTTTCTAAATCCTCATCAGAAATATATTTATCTGGATCGAGCTTAAACACATGGCGCCACTCGCGAACATCATACATCCATACTTCCCCCATTCTATCATTCCATTTCAACATTATATCATTTGTGAAATGAATCAAAAAGTAAAGCGTGGAACAACCAAAATCCAAAAATGTAGATATTCTCCATTGACGAAAATAGCCGCAGGAGTTAACCCCTGCGGCCTTTCCATTAAGATATAATCATTCATTCACAGATTCGTTTTCCTTAATTCGCTCTAAAGCCATTTCGTATGCATCATTTCCATAGTTGAGACAGCGTTTAACACGAGAAATGGTTGCGGTACTGGCACCTGTTTCGGTCTCGATCTTATGATATGTTTTTCCTTCTGTAAGCATTCGAGCAACTTCAAGACGTTGGGCTAAAGATTGAATCTCATTGACTGTGCATAAATCATCAAAAAAACGATAGCATTCTTCTAAATCCTTTAAAGATAAAATCGATTTAAATAACTGATCCAGCTCTTTTCCTCTTAATTTATCAATTTGCATATGCTCATACCCCTTTAAATATAGAATCTATTCCTTTACATCAAAAGAAACTGTTTGCTCCAAGCCTGGGTTTGATGGAATAACATTAATCCAAGTTTTCCCTGGTACAAGTCCAACCATTTGTCCATTCAGCACTGGCAGGATTTTCCCCTCAATGCTTTGCCACTCAACCTCTTTCCATTGTCCTTTCTGCAGCAAGTACCCTCTTCCTCCAGATATAAGGTTGATGGACCTCCGTCCTGCGGAATCAATTACCTTGTGATCTGTTTCTACGATGAAAATATTATCAAGAAGCACCGGGTCTCCAGAATGTTGATCTGCGGTTAATTCACCATTAGAATACCGCTTATACTTTTCAAGAGTTTCATCATATTCATAGATTGAATTAAAGAGCTTGCTGTTAAAATAAGAAACCATAGCTGATTTTGCTTCTTCCCCGTTTAAAGCTTCTATCTCTTGTTTATCAAGGAAAGTAAGCGCTGCAGGAGCTTTATCCATGTCATAATTTCTTAATTCAGCGCCCTTTAAGAAATTCTCAAAGGAAGAATAAGAGTTATGCGGAGCTTTTCGGTCAGTGGAACGATAGAAAAGCGTCCCATCATAGTACATTCCGTTTAAGTTATCGATATATCCTCTATCAATCATCGCTTTTGCGTCTGGACTATATCCATGAGCAATATACAGACTATCATAGCCTTTTGCCAATTCAATATAATAATCTCTTGCACTTCTTATAGGTCCAATTTTCTCTGGCTGTTCGCTTTGATAAATAGCAAGGAATCTCGTAATATCACCTTCTGCAAGCAGTTCATAGACAATGTCAGCCTGACCAAGACCTGATTGTGGACGTGCATGAGGGTCATTATTGATCATGACCGCTACTGCTCTTGTTTCCACCTGATCCTCAGTACCAACACCTGTTAATGGAAATTGGTAAGGCAAATCCTCTTCTTCGGATACTTGCTCTTGCTCCTCTGCCGTTTCTTCACGATTATTTTCTTCATTTTTTACGGTCGTTTTATCATTTTTACTGCATCCTGAAACTAGCAGCATGACCGCTGCAAAAGCAGCTATCCATTGTTTTAACATTAAGACACCCCTGAGATTGTGAAGTTTCCTGCCGCGATCACTTTTTAGAAAGTGAGTAAGGATATTTCAATAAACTTTGGTATGCTGGTTCTGTATAGTCTAGATGCAGATTTCCTTCAATTCTACTTTTACATTTTAACGCATTATCGTTGGAAAGAGTACTGTTTTGTTCATAACATCATATATTCCTTGCTGTGTGACCCTAATATATGGCAAATGGGTTGAAGAAAAGAAAAGAAGTGAATAAATAGGATCGTCGTGCTTATAGCCCCTTTCACTTAAATAGCTGCGAAGCTCTTTTTCTTTTTCAATTATAGTTTCAACACTTTCGCTGGACATCACGCCCATAATATTGAGCGGAATTTCCTGAACAATTCGGCCCTGTTCTGAAACAGTAATACCTCCGCCAATCTCTTTCATTCGATTAAAGGCGTTCATCATATCCCGCTTGCTTTTTCCAATCAGGATAAAATCTCCTGTATTAGAAAAAGAACTGGCAAACCCGTCTAAATGGGTTGCAAAGCCTTTAAGCAGTGTGTTAATTCTCCATTTCCCATGTTTATCAACTAGCATGAAAAAACATTCATCATGGTCAGCAGATAACTGATCAGCCGAAACATCGATAGAGATGGAATATGGCTTCATAATGACTGTGTTCACCATATTGATCCCAAACGGCATGGAATATTGTAAATCATCCGACTCAAGATTCCAATCTATTTGTAAAGGTTTATAGCCTTTATTTTTCCAATCTATAGACGCGTATGCATCCAACGGTTCTCCATTCTTTTTGACCCACTTTCCTTTTGCTAAAACGGAAACAGGTGTAGGGTTTGTCTCATCTGTCAGAAAATTAATATTGGCGATTCTTCCCGTTGCGATGTTCCCATGCAAATGTTCAATATTATAGTGCCGTGCAATATTTATCGTTCCCATATTATAGGCGTCCTTGATCGGGACTCCCTTTTCAATGGCTATTCGAATCATCTGATCAATGATGCCCTGTTCATAAAAAGAAGGAGAGGATCCATCAGTCGTAAATATCATTTGATCATAATGATTGATGCCTAGTTCATGTATTTCATCCAACAATACAGGTAAATCCGGACGGATCGATGAATATCTGAGAGAAACTGTATAGCCTTGCATTAAACGATTATAAACATCTTTTCCTGTCATCGCTTCATGGTCACAATCGGCTCCTAGCAGCATAAGCTTTGCCAACGTCTTCTCTGATGCCCCAGGGAAGTGTCCCTCAATTTTCTTTCCTTTCTTCTTCGTTTCCTGTATCCAATGCAGAATTAAATCATCGCCGTCTAATAATTTCGGCCAGCCTGTTAATTCCCCGCCTTGTAAAACGGCATCATGTTCAAGCCATGATTTTATATTACTATGAGAGAAGATCGTTTCTTCATTTTGTATTTCTGTTTGTGCATCAAATCTGCACCACCAATACATCGATGTCGGCAAATGATTCATATCCTCAATAAAGGAAAACGCCGTCTTTTTATCTAATTGCAAAGCGAGAACCATATTGTCATTAATCAAGGTTGTGGTCCCGAATTGAGATGCATAGCTGGCAAATGAATGGGGATTATATAATTGAAACGGATGGGAATGGGGTTCAATGTAACCTGGAACAAGTATTAAACCTTCACAATCCATGACTTCACATTGGTCTAATTTTTCGGGAAGCCTTTCTCCCACATAGACAATGCGATCATTATAAATCCAAATGTTTGCCGTCATCCAGTTACGAAATGCCTGATTGAGGTACCGTGCATTTTTAAGTAATATGGTCGGCGACAATTTTCCATCTAATACTGAAACATGGTCACGCAAGTGCTTGTTTTTCCAACGGAATCTCTGTTCCAGCACTTTAAACCCTCCCCCTGTTTTTCTATATGTTAAAAATCCCTAGTTTCAATAAGGATAATATTTCTCTGATTTCTTATTGGTAAAAAAAGCAAAAGAAAGCCCTTTCATTTCTATATCTTATCATATTTCGCAATTTAACGCACTAAAGAAATAGGTGGTTTTAAAAAAATATTAAAGAAGGTGAAGGTCCATTGAACATCAAACCTAATATCGGGATTGTTAATGCGTTAATCCGCATTACGATAGGACTTTCTGTATTGTCCTGTGCTTCCGCAAAACTCGTAAAAAGACCTTGGCGCCAATCTAATTTTATTTGGGTTGTGCTCGGAGCAATGAAGGTAGCGGAAGGAATTGTAAGGTATTGTCCAGTTACAGACCTTTATCGATGCGGACAGGAACGAATGAACGGGAATCAAGACGAAAACGGTGCTTTAAGTGAAATGGTTCCACATAACCCAACATAAAAAAACGATGTAACATGATTTTGACTTGTTTGTTTCCACTTTTTCATGAGATTTTTAAATTTCGGGAAACTATACTCTCTTTGTTTCCGCTTAATATCAAACATAATCATTAAAGCCCCCTACATGAGGGGGCTAAAACAAGAAGGTGTGTCCATTATGTTCCTTGAATATTTAACAGATATGTCCTTTGTCCTAATCATATTAGTAGGAAGCATCATTGCTTTACTCTTTGCATTTATGCGAAAGTCTAGGAAAAGACGTGCTCGATAGCTTTATATCCGATATCCTTACGATAAAAGATGCCGCTGCAGTTTACCTTTTCTAATTCCAAATAAACCTTGTCCTGTGCTTCTTTTAATGTGTTTGCTTTCGCAGCTGCAAGGAAAACCCTGCCGCCGTTTGTTATGAATGCACCTGATTCATTCTTTTCGGTGCCCGCATGGAAGACAAGTACATCACTGCTAATATCTTGCAAGCCTGATAAAATTGCACCCTTCTGATATTCCGCTGGGTATCCAACAGAAGCAGCGACAACTCCTAGCATGGCTTGTTCGTCCCAAACAATAGCAGGTGCTTCTCCATTCATAACGGCCAGCATCACTTCAGCTAAATCAGATTTCATTCTTGGCAGAACAACTTGCGTTTCCGGATCGCCAAATCGGGCATTAAATTCGATCACTTTAGGACCAGCTTCTGTAATGATGAGACCCGCATATAAAACGCCGCAAAAATGCCGCCCTTCTTGAACAAGAGCTTTTGCTGTCGGTTTTAATATTGTTTCAATTGCAGTCTTTACCGTATCTTCACTAATATGAGGCACAGGGGAATATGCACCCATTCCACCTGTATTCGGACCCTTGTCTCCGTCAAAGGCACGTTTATGATCTTGGGCAATCTCAAGAGGGATCACTGTTTCTCCATTTACGAAAGCCATTAGTGAAATTTCCTCTCCAGTCAAAAACTCCTCCAGGACAACAGTAGACGAAGCATCACCAAATCTTTCATTTAAAAGCATTTCTTCTAAGCTTTGTCTCGCCTCATCCATTGTAAGCGCAACGGTCACACCTTTACCTGCTGCTAAACCGTCCGCTTTTATGACAATGGGAGCACCCTTTTCTTCTAGATAAGCTTTTGCATCATCATAAGTGGAGAATACCGCATAATCGGCAGTAGGAATGTTGTATTTCTTCATCAAATCCTTGGCAAATGACTTGCTGCCCTCTATGATTGCCGCTTCCTTTTTAGGACCAAATACCTTTAAGCCTTCCTCCTGGAAACGATCTGATATCCCTTCAAGCAGGGGAACTTCTGGTCCAATCACGGTTAGGCCAATTTCATGTTCTTTCGCAAATTGCACAAGTTGATCCTGTTCGTTTTCCGTGATGGCTACAAGCTCAGCAACGTCCTCCATGCCTGGATTTCCTGGCGCAACAAATACTTTCTCTACTGACGGACTTTCAGAAAGCTTTCTGCAAATAGCGTGCTCACGGCCGCCTCTTCCAATTACTAGTACCTTCATTATAAACATCCCCCACTTTTAATGTTTAAAGTGTCTAATCCCCGTGAATACCATCGCGATTCCGTACTCATCCGCTTTTTTGATTGAATCCTCATCACGGACAGATCCGCCTGGCTGGATAATAGCTGTAATGCCAGCTTTTGCAGCCGCTTCAACTGTATCATCCATCGGGAAGAATGCATCGGATGCCATAGCTGCTCCATTTGCTTTTTCCCCTGCTTGTTCTAAGGCAATTTTCGCTGCACCTACACGATTCATTTGACCTGCGCCAATTCCAAGAGTCATTTCTGCGTTATTCACAACAATGGCATTGGATTTCACATGTTTAACGACCTTCCATCCAAGCTTCAGTGCTTTCCATTCTTCCTCTGAAGGCTGTCTTTTCGTTGGAATCGTGATTTCTGCGTGATCTAATGTGTACTGGTCAAAATCCTGGATTAATAATCCACCTTCAATAGAGGTTAACTTTACTTCTTCTTTATTCTGTTTAGAAAATGGAATCGTTAAAAGACGTAGATTCTTTTTCCCTGTTAAAATCTCTAAAGCCTCTTTTGAAAAAGAAGGAGCAATAATGATTTCTAGAAAAATTTCATATAATTTTTGTGCTGTTTCTTTGTCCACTTCCCTATTGAAGGCAATAATTCCGCCAAAAATGGAAACAGGATCAGCAGCAAATGCTTTTGTAAAAGCATCGTAAACCGTTTCTCCATTTCCAACCCCACAAGGATTCATATGCTTGACAGCGACTGCCGCTGGCTCTGTAAATTCCTTTACAATTTGAAGGGCTGCATCCGCATCATTTATGTTATTATAGGATAATTCTTTTCCATGTAATTGCTCAGCATTCGCAATCGAAAACTCTGAGCCTAACGGCTTCCGGTAAAAAGATGCCTTCTGATGTGGATTTTCTCCATATCGCAATGATTGTTTTAATTCATAGGTAACTGTTAATTTTTCAGGCACTTCCACATTAGCAAGCTTCGTCATATATTCTGCAATCATCGCGTCATAAGCTGCAGTATGACGGAATACCTTTGCAGCTAACTTACGGCGAGTTTCCTTTTCTACCTCACCGTTTTGCTTTAATTGGCTTAAAACTGTCTCATAATCGGAAGGATCGACAACAACCGTAACATACTCATGGTTTTTGGCTGAGGCGCGAAGCATAGCAGGTCCGCCGATATCGATATTTTCAATTGCATCCTCAACTGTTACGTCTGGCTTGGCAATGGTTTGCTGGAAAGGATATAAATTTACACATACGACATGAATCGGCTGAATTTGGTGCTCTTCCAATTGTTTCTTATGGCTCGGCTCATCAAACTTAGCTAATAATCCTCCATGGATGAATGGATTTAATGTCTTGACCCGTCCTTCTAATATTTCCGGAAAACCAGTAACGTCGCTGACACCTGTCACAGGAAGTCCAATCTCTTCCAAGGCAGTTTTTGTACCGCCTGTGGAAAGAATTTCAAACCCTAATTCGCTTAATGCCTTTGCGAATTCAGCGACTCCACTTTTATCAGAAACGCTAATTAGTGCTCTTTTCTTCATCAAGTATGCCCTCCAAAAAATTAATGCCTTCTCTAATTCATGAACGTTTTACTCAGCTAGGTGAAAGAGCTATTACAAATTGTTCGTTAGCAACTTTTGTAAAACTGCTGGATAAAGCTGATGTTCAATTCCATGGATTTTAGCTTCAAGACTTTCCATCGTTTCTTCTGAACTAATTTCAACCTCTTGCTGAGCAATAATCGGGCCCGTATCCATTCCTTCATCAACGAAATGAACGGTTACACCGCTAACCCTTGCTTTCGCTTCTAATGCTTGACCAATAGCATCCTTTCCTGGAAAAGCAGGCAGCAAGGAAGGATGAATATTAACGATTTTCCCCTCAAATGCCCTCAGAAGAGTTTGTCCAATTAGCCTCATATAGCCAGCCAAAATAATATATTCAACATTGAGATTTTCAAGTTTATTCAAAATCACTTTTTCATAGGCTTCTTTATTTGCGTACTCTTTAGCAGTAAAAATAAACTGAGGAATATTCCCTTTTTCAGCCCGTTCAATACAAAATGCATCGGGCTTATCACATACAAGCAATTGAATATCAGCTTGAAGCTCACCTTTATGAACTGCATCAATTATGGCTTGGAAGTTCGTCCCGCTGCCAGAAGCAAATACTGCGATCTTTTTCATTATAAAATCTCAATTCCTTCTTTATCAGTTACTGTTCCGATCAGATAAGCCTTTTCGCCGTTCTCATTAAAATGGGACATCACATCATGTGCAATTTCTTGATCCACTGCTAAGACCATTCCTGTTCCCATATTAAAAATATTGTACATTTCTTTACGGTCTAATTCGCCAATCTTCTCCATTAACTTAAAGACAGCTGGTACTTCCCAATTGCTTTCTTTTAATTGTGCACCTAAGCCTTCAGGAAGCATGCGCGGAATGTTTTCAATAAAACCGCCGCCTGTAATATGGGCCATCCCTTTAATTTTGAATTTATTCAATGCAGAAAGAATCGGCTTTACGTAAATCTTCGTTGGACGCAAAAGCTCCTCTCCTAACGTGCAGCCTAATTCATCAACATGGTCCGTTAACGACATGTTAGCCTTCTCTAAAAATAATTTCCGAACTAAAGAATATCCATTGCTGTGGATTCCACTTGAGGCAAGGCCAATAAGTGCGTCTCCACTTTTAATATCTGTGCCACTGATAATGTCTGACTTTTCACAAGCACCGACAGCAAATCCGGCAAGATCATACTCTTCTTCCGTATACATGCCTGGCATTTCAGCTGTTTCGCCTCCAACAAGTGCACACCCTGCTTGTTCACACCCATCGGCAATCCCTTTAACAATCGCTTCAATCTTAGATGGCTCAGCTTTTCCGCAGCCAATATAGTCTAAGAAATAAATCGGCTCCGCCCCTTGGACAACGATATCGTTTACGCACATAGCAACAGCGTCAATACCAATTGTATCGTGTTTATCCATCATAAAAGCTAGCATTAATTTAGTTCCTACTCCATCTGTACCCGATACAAGAACAGGTTCTTTTAAATTCAGAACCGATAAATCAAACATCCCGCCAAATCCGCCCAAACCACCGAAAACACCTGGGCGAACCGTTTTCTCTACATGTTTTTTCATACGCGATACCGCTTCATAGCCTGCTTCAATATCGACACCAGCCTGCTTATATGCATTTGCCATTATTAGTCCTCCTCGTTAGAAAAGCGTAAGTGCTAGACAATTTATTCTTAAAACAGTTCAAAACAAAAGCGACATCTTTCAATGCCGCTTTATCAAATTCATCTCAATATATATCCTATCAAAATCCTATTAACCGACTGGAACCTTTTCCTCGCTTTTAACCGGATTGATTTCAGTTGGATAATTGCCTGTAAAGCAAGCAAGACAAAGGCCATGTGGTTGACCAGATTTATTTTTATTAATCGCTTCAGCCATTCCTTCTACACTTAAAAAGGTTAAAGAATCCGCACCCAGTATCTCTCTAATTTCTTCTATTGAATGATTAGCAGCAATTAATTCTCTTTTAGTGGACATATCAATCCCATAGAAGCATGGATTATTAATGGTAGGAGAGCTAATCACTACATGTACTTCAGTTGCGCCTGCTTCCCGAAGCAAATTAACAATTCTTTTGCTCGTTGTCCCACGAACAATCGAGTCATCTACCATGATCACTCGTTTTCCTTCTACAACACCTCTAACAGGAGAAAGCTTCATTTTTACACCTTGCTCTCTGAGAGCTTGTGAAGGTTGAATAAATGTCCGTCCCACATAGCGATTTTTAATTAGTCCCATTTCATATGGAATTCCAGTAACTTCTGCATATCCGATCGCAACTGAAATACTAGAATCTGGAACACCTGTAACCACATCTGCTTCAATCGGAGCCTCAAGTGCCAATTGCTTCCCAAGTCTTTTTCTGGCAGAATGAACATTTATGCCATTAATATTGCTATCCGGCCGTGAAAAATAAATGTATTCCATCGCACACATTGCTGTTTGCGATGCCACTGAAAACATTTCCGAATGGAGTCCTTCATCACTAATAACAAGCAATTCTCCAGGATGAATATCGCGTTCAAATTTTGCTCCGACAATATCAAAGGCACATGTTTCAGATGCAACAACATATGCATCTCCTAGTTTTCCGAGAGCAAGAGGCTTCATGCCGTTCGGATCAAGAGCAACAATTAATTCTGTTTCAGTCATGACTAGGAAAGCATAGGCTCCTTTTAACATCGATAAAGCATTTTTCACCCGATCCTTTAAAGAAGTAAATCCGCCTCTTCTAATAAGGTGAGCTAAGATTTCCGTATCCGAGCTCGTTTGAAAAATACTTCCTTGGTTTTCGAGCTGATGCCTTAATGCTTTAGCGTTGATTAAACTTCCATTATGGCAAAGAGCCATGCTGCCACTTTGTGAATGGAATAGGAGGGGCTGGATATTTTCATATCCGCTTCCTCCGTTAGTTGAATACCTTACATGGCCAATGGCTGAGCTGCCTGCTAATTCTTTCATCGATTCAGCTGTAAATACTTCATTCACAAGCCCATCGCCTTTTACGCCTCTTAGCTTGGACCCATCCGTCACAACGATTCCAGTTCCCTCTTGACCCCGATGCTGTAAGCTATGAAGGCCATAATATGTTATTTGAGATGCATCTGTATGGCCCCACACACCGAAAATTCCACATTCTTCTTGTAAGCCTTCTAGTTCAGCAGGCATGGAATAGCCCCTTTCCAGGCTTGTCGAAGTACATCAACTTGCTCGGTAAGCACAGTTTCCTTCTCTTCTGAATTAATTTGAAGAACTCCTGTATCTGTAACCTCACCAAGTAGTTTTGCATCAACTAAGCCTTCAAATTCTTTTTGGTTTTCTTTTTTAACCGATAGTAAGAAACGGGATTGTGATTCACTGAATAAGGCAGACACAATATTTCCTGAAATCTCAATATTGGCACCAAGACCTTTTGTACCCATTAAGCTTTCAGCAATGGCAACGGCCAATCCACCTTCAGATAAATCATGAGCAGAAGCTACTACCCCCGCGCGAATGGCAGTTAGTACTTGTTTCTGATACTTTTCTTCAATATCTAGATCCAGTTCAGGCGCTTTTCCAAAAATCTTTCCGTACGTTAATTTTTGTAATTCGCTCCCGCCGAATTCATCTTTCGTTTCACCTAATAAATAGATCAGATCTCCTGCATCTTTAAAATTTTGAGTTGTTGCGTGGTCAATATTTTCAAGAAGACCGACCATACCAATTGTAGGAGTTGGATAAATTGCTTTTCCGTCGTATTGATTCGATAATGATACATTTCCGCCAATAACTGGTGTGTTTAATTTGCGGCATGCTTCACTGATACCATCAGCAGATTTATCGATTTGCCAGAAAATCTCCGGGTTATCAGGGCTGCCAAAGTTTAAGTTATCTGTAACTGCTAAAGGCTCTCCGCCAGAGCAAACGATATTTCTCGCTGCTTCAGAAACGGCAATTTTCCCTCCTGTTTCTGGATCAAGATAAACATAGCGTCCATTACAGTCCGTTGTCATCGCTAAGCCTTTGCGTGTTCCACGGATTCTAACCACTGCTGCATCAGAGCCAGGGGCAACAACTGTATTCGTACCAGCCATATAATCAAACTGATTGTATACCCATTCCTTACTAGCAATCGTTGGTTGTCCGAGAAGCTTAACAAGCGTTTCTTTATGATCACTGACCGCAGGAATATCATTTTCCATTGCTTGGAACTCACGGAAATATGCCGGCTCTTGTGATGGCTTATTATAGACTGGTGCTTCCTCTGCTAATGCATCAGCAGGTACTTCTGCTACAACTTCACCTTTGTGCAGTAGACGGAGCATTTTATCGTCTGTTACTTTTCCAATTGAAACGGCCTCAAGATGATATTTCGCAAAAAGATCGGTGATTTCTTGCTCTCTGCCAACTTTTACAACAATCAGCATTCTCTCTTGTGATTCAGAAAGCATCATTTCAAAAGCCGACATTCCAGGTTCTCTCTGAGGAACGAGGTCTAAGTTCATTTCTACTCCTGAACCTGCTTTACTTGCCATTTCAGCTGAAGAACTCGTTAAGCCAGCTGCCCCCATATCTTGAATACCAATCAGCGCATCTGATTGAACTAACTCTAGGCAAGCTTCCATTAGACGCTTCTCTAGGAACGGATCACCTGCTTGAACTGCAGAGCGTTCTTCAACTGGTTCGTCTTTTAATTCAGCTGAAGAGAAGGATGCTCCATTAATTCCATCGCGGCCTGTTGGTGCTCCGACATACATCACCGTGTTTCCAATTCCACGCGCCTGTCCTTTTTGAATATCCTTATGGTCAAGCAACCCAACTACCATTGCGTTCACTAGCGGATTTTTTTCGTAGGCTGGATCAAACTGAACTTCTCCACCAACAGTTGGTACTCCAATTCGGTTCCCATAGCCAGCAATACCAGCAACCGCTTCTTTGAATAGATACTTCACACGTGGCGAATCTAATTCACCAAAGCGCAATGAATTCAGTGCGGCAATTGGTCTTGCTCCCATTGAAAAGACATCGCGAAGAATTCCTCCTACACCTGTTGCTGCCCCTTCATAAGGCTCAATAGCAGATGGAGAGTTATGGCTTTCGATTTTGAAAACAACCGCTTGCTCATCGCCAATATCAACAATTCCTGCTCCTTCCCCTGGACCTTGAAGAACTCTTTCACCCGTTGTAGGGAATTTTCTTAAAATCGGTTTAGAGCTTTTATAGCTGCAGTGTTCAGACCACATGCCAGAAAATAGACCTGTCTCTGTGTAGTTTGGAAGGCGGCCGAGAATTTTCTCAATCATCGCAAATTCTTCATCCGTTAAACCCATTTCTTTATAAATTTTATCTGCTTTAATTTGTTCTGGACTTTGTTCAAGCATTAGCGACATGTGCTTCCCTCCAATTTTTCACGATCGATTGAAAAAGCTTTAAACCATCCAATCCTCCGATTATCTCTTCAACTGCTCTCTCCGCATGAGGCATAATTCCTAAAACATTACCTTTTTCGTTCGTAATCCCAGCGATATTTTCAAGGCTTCCATTCGGGTTAGAGCCATTATACGTAAATACAATTTGCTTATTTTCTATTAAACTTTTAAGTGTTTCCTCGTCACAATAGTAATTGCCATTCCAGTGTGCGATTGGAAGTGAAAGAACTTCATTTTGTTGATATTCAGATGTGAACATCGTCTCATTATTTTCAACTTTTACTTCCACTGAGCGACAGATAAACTCTAAGCCTTCATTTTGTTTCACGGCTCCTGGAAGAATACCTGCTTCTAATAAAATTTGGAACCCGTTGCTTACGCCGATTACCGGCTTTCCTGCTTCTGCTGCTTTTTTTACTTCTTGGATAATTCTGCTGTGGCGTGCAATGGCACCTGGACGTAGATAATCCCCAAATGACGCGCCGCCTGGAAGGATGATTCCGTCAAAACCTTCAAGATTTTCCGCCTCGTGACTAACAATCTCCACTTCTTCCCCGAGAACATCTTTTACAGCATTGTACATATCAACCTCATTGGAACCTGGAAAAGCAATGACTGCTAGCTTCACTGAGCAACTACCTCCTCGATTTCAAAACGGTAATCTTCGACATTCAGGTTAACTAATAATTTTTCACACATTTCCTTTACGATTTCATCGATATTACGATCTGTTTTTTCTAAAGTTAACTCTACATATTTACCAATACGAACATCGGACACTTCGCCGTAATTTAGCTTGTGAAGCGAATCTTTTGCAACTGTACCTTGAGGATCGATAACACTTTCTCTTAATGTGACGAATACTTTTACTTTGTACATACTGTTTGGCCTCCCAGTTTGGCTATTATTTTTTATATGAATCTCTTAAACTTTCAAAATCTTTTTTCATGAAAGTTCCCTAAGGTGAAGAGTGGGGAATTTTTATTTGATAAGAGGCAAAGAATCCTTCACCTCTTATTTTTTTATAAACCTAGTCGTTCAAAAATCGTATCGACATGCTTGATGTGGTAGTTATAGTCAAAGCAATCATCAATTTCGTTAGAGCCAAGCTTAGCAGTAATCGTCTCATCCTGCTCGATCAAGCTGCGAAACGGAACTTGCCTTTCCCACGCTTCCATTGCTCGCGGCTGAACCGTGTCATATGCTTCCTCGCGAGTTAGACCTTTATCGATTAGCGCGAGCAAGACACGCTGTGAGTATATTAATCCTAATGTGCGGTCCATATTTCTCTTCATATTATTGGGGAATACTGTTAAATTCTTCACAATATTTCCAAAGCGATTAAGCATATAATTTAAGGCTATGGTTGCATCTGGGATGATGATTCTTTCGGCAGAGGAATGAGAGATATCTCGTTCGTGCCATAATGCTACGTTTTCGTAGGCAGTGAGCATATACCCGCGGATCACCCTTGCCATCCCAGTCATATTTTCTGAACCGATTGGGTTTCGCTTGTGTGGCATAGCCGATGAGCCTTTCTGACCCTTTGCAAAAAACTCTTCTACCTCACGTGTTTCACTCTTTTGAAGACCGCGGATTTCTGTCGCAAATTTTTCAATGGATGTGGCAATTAAAGCGATTGTGCTCATATAGTGCGCATGGCGATCACGTTGTAATGTCTGTGTTGAAATGGGTGCTGGCTTCAAGCCAAGCTTCTCGCATACATATTTCTCTACATAGGGATTAATATTCGCGTATGTTCCAACGGCTCCTGAAATTTTTCCAAATTCTATGCCTTCAGCTGATTCCTTAAAGCGATTTACGTTACGCTTCATTTCCTCGTACCAAAGGGCAAGCTTCAGTCCGAAAGTAGTTGGTTCTGCATGGACACCGTGCGTACGCCCCATCATAACTGTATATTTATGTTCTTGTGCTTTGTTTTTCAGAATTTCAACGAAACGTTCAAGATCTTTAAGAAGGATTTGATTTGCTTGCTTAATTTGGTAGGAAAGAGCCGTATCCACAACATCTGTTGACGTTAATCCGTAATGAACCCATTTTCTTTCCTCACCGAGTGTCTCAGAAACGGCACGGGTAAAAGCCACGACATCATGTCTTGTCTCTTCCTCGATTTCTTTAATGCGATCCATATTAAAGGAAGCATTCTCACGGATTTTTTGAACATCCTCTTTTGGAATATCCCCAAGCTCCGCCCAGGCTTCACATGCAAGAATTTCAACCTCTAACCACGCTTGAAACCGATTCTCCTCCGCCCAAATCGCGCCCATTTCTGGCCTTGTATAGCGTTCAATCATCTTTTAGCCTCCGATCTTTTATCTCACATCAAGAAAAGCGGAAGCGCCTTGCCCACCCCCGACAAGCACAAGACGAGCCTCCCGGAAAGGTGTACTTTACCTTTCTGGGAGGATTGGCTTGTGACCTCGAGGGGGTAGGCGCTGGAGCTAGACATCGGACCAAATGCCGCTATCCTCAGCTTCACCAATTGCCGTTTCAACTGAATCGCGCAAGAGAGTTACATGACCCATTTTGCGTTTATGTTTGGCATCCTTTTTACCGTACAAATGAATTTTCCAATCATTTAATGACGGAATCTTCTTTATTAATGGTTCCTGATGTTCTCCTAATATGTTTACCATTAATGCTGGTTTTAATAGATGTGTACTGCCAAGCGGCCAATTACAAACTGCACGGATATGCTGCTCAAACTGCGAGGTTTCGCAAGCTTCAATGGAATAATGCCCTGAATTATGGGGCCTTGGCGCAAGCTCATTGATGTAAATGTGATCATCAGCTGTCAAAAACATCTCGACTGCCAATGTTCCGACAAGGTCGAATGCTTCTGCAAGCTGCTTAGCTGCATGTACAGCTGTTTCCTTTGCCTGTTCCGATATTCTTGCCGGTACGATTGTTTGATGAAGAATATTGTCTTTATGAATATTTTCTCCAACTGGTAAAACAGCCGTTTCACCAGAAACACTTCGAAAAATAATAACCGAGATTTCTTTTTCAAACGGAATCCACTTTTCAAGGACACAAATTCCTTTTTCAAGAAGCTTTGCCGCTTCTACAATATCTTGCTCGTTTCTAATGACGTATTGTCCTTTTCCGTCATATCCGCCTCTAGCCGTCTTTAATACTGCCGGAAATCCGAGTTCTTCGATATTTGCATATATATCGTCTATCTCTCTAATCACTGCATATGGAGCAACCTCTGCACCGGCTTTTTGTATGGCTGCTTTTTCCTTTGTCCGGTCCTGTGTTATTTCAAGCAATGCAGATCCTTGAGGGACATAGGTGTTGGCACATAACCAATCCAAGGCTTTCGCATTAATATTTTCAAATTCATACGTAATGACATCACTTACTTTTGCCAGTTCCTTTATAGAATCAATGCTGTCATATTCACCGATAATGGCATGATCAGCGACTTGCCCGCATGGTGAATCTTCGGTCGGGTCAAGCACTGCAATCCTAAATCCTTGTGATTTTGCGGCAATCGCCATCATTCTTCCTAATTGTCCACCGCCAATAATTCCAATCGTTTGACCTGGTAAAATGACTTTTTTAGACAAGCTCATCACTACTTTCTAAAACTTCTTGTTTCGTGTTTTCTCTTTTTTGTTCTAGACGATCTGCCATATGTGAATCAAAGGCACCAAGTATTTGTGCTGCAAGCAGACCGGCATTTGTCGCACCTGCCTTGCCAATAGCCACTGTTGCTACCGGCACTCCACCTGGCATCTGTACAATGGAGAGTAAAGAGTCCAAACCGTTTAGCGCTTTTGATTGGATTGGAACACCAATGACTGGAAGTGTCGTTTTAGCTGCAACCATACCTGGTAGATGAGCAGCACCTCCAGCCCCGGCAATAATCACCTTAATGCCTTTTTCTCTCGCCTTTTCCGCATATTCAAACATGAGATCTGGAGTTCGATGGGCGGAAACAACCTTTTTTTCATATTGAATTTCAAGCTCATCCAGGATATCGCAAGTATGCTTCATCGTTTCCCAATCTGATTTACTACCCATGATCACTGCAACTTCTGCCATCTTTTTTCCTCCAGCACTAAGTTTTATACAAAATAAAATGCCCAGACAAATACTATCTTCAAAGAGAGAAAGTATTTGCCTGGGCAAAAAAGCATACAGGAACACACCTAAATAGAACAGGATAAATTCCTATTTACGCCAGTCATATTTACTTTCCCTCATAGTCCAATAATTAACGGTTATTGGGTAGATACTTATGGGCCTTATTCCCATTATTATATGAGGGGGATTATTCGCTTCATTTATTTCTTATATGCACATCTTAACAACTATTGATAGTAATGTCAACCAATAATCGAACAATACATCTAATTACTTATATATCGTTCGTGTTTTATCAGTCAATTACTTTAGCTTCAAACAGAATCTGGCGTCCTACTGGCTCATAGGTAGTCGTTTGGCCTATCTTTTTTTCCTCAAAGATCGGCTTTTCTGTTCTTCTAACAGGAAAATACCCTGCCTTTTTTATTCGCTCTAGACACATATCAATGGTTTCATTTTCCTGCACTTCAAAAACCATTTTCTTTTTTC
This sequence comes from Bacillus sp. JJ1532, assembly GCF_036965085.1. Lineage (NCBI taxonomy): Bacteria > Bacillati > Bacillota > Bacilli > Caryophanales > Bacillaceae > Bacillus > Bacillus sp. JJ1532. Next base: position 2,226 of record NZ_JBALOW010000006.1, on the reverse strand, counting down.
CTTTACTCATGAAAATAACTTCCCTTTCTTTACGCTTTTCACCCAGAAGCCGCCATGAATGGTTTTCGGCTCGTACGCAATAATAAACGCTTTCGGATCAAGCTCTTTAATCGTATGGTATAACTTTAATTCATATTTTCTTGGTGTCAGGATCTGCAGAGCCATCCGATCCCCTTCTAAGCCGTTAGCTGCCCAGGTTGTCACACCATAGCCCTTTTCCCTTAGCATCTTCGGCATGTCCAAATCATATTCTTTTGTTATGACATTCACGGTAATATAACCAAGGGCGAGCTTTTCCTCAATTTTCATCCCAACAATAACACCAATCCCATAACCAACCGCGTAAGCAATCAAATTCTGGATTTCATTAAGGTTATCAAGAACCAAACCTAACCCCACTACATAAATAACAACTTCAATCATACTAATAAAAGCAGCCAAGTATCTCTGGCCTTTTAACGTTAAGATCATTCTGATCGTAAAGAAGGATACATACACAATATTGATTAACAGAATAATAGTTATCATTAAAAAACCACTTTCTAACAAAGAAAGCTCCCCCTTTATAGTGACAGTCCACTGCCTAATATATTGTTAATTCCCTTTTGATCCCATTTTAACTCCTATTATTGAATATTAATTGTACATAAGAATGGTGATTTTGCGAAGAGGAAATTAATTTTTGGAACTAAGATTGCTTAATATGTATAAAATGGCTTTTTTCGTTGTTGCTTGGAGCATCTAGTATTTTTGAATAGGATCATGAATGAGGTGGGGAAAATGGGGGCCTTAACAACATTCGAGTGTTTTTTTCTTGTCAAAAGGGAGCTTTTAGAAGGCTCTTAGCTGCTTTCGATGGATTTTTTTCTTGCTGATGGGCGTTATAAATAGCTCTTAACTACCTTCCAACGACTTTTTTCCTGACGATGGGCGTTATAAACAGC
>NZ_JBALOW010000006.1:0-1159 GCF_036965085.1 Bacillus sp. JJ1532 | reverse complement strand
ACGACTTTTTTCCTGACGATGGGCGTTAATCAAATGCCAACAACTAAAATATTTACTCCTCTTTAACATAGTAAGAATGTTTTCTTTTCCCAACTTGAATAAAATTTTGTGAAAGAACTCTATGAATGGTTTTTTTGGAATGAATTACTTGGCACCATTCATAGATGACATTCGTGGTGACCTTTTTATCTGGGAATAAAAATGAAAATTCCTCTATGCCACGCAAAACTGCATTAGTGCTATTTTCTTTATATCCGCATTCATTACATATTAGTGTATTTCTTGATAAATTGTAGATATTAAATGACTGACATCCAAGACAGAATAGGCCTTTTTTTAACTGGTCATAGCTATATTCCGGTATTCGCATATACGGTGAAACTTGTACATGCATAGATACTAATTGCTTGGCTAATTTTATTTGCTTTTCATAATATCCTTCAGGTTGATTGTTTAAATGTTTGAGAAAACCTTTAAGCTGTGGCGGAAAAATTATTGGAAGATCAAGTGTAGCCTCGTATAAATAAAATTCGGGGTTAACGAAAATGAGGAATGATTCGATGGGGATGTTGATTCCAATCTCTTGAAGCAGACTCCGTAATAAAGTTTCACTCCTTTGTAGTTGATGAATTAGATTTCTTATTTCCTTTTTAGGTACCTTATACCACCTATCATCCTTAATATAGTAATCGCCTTCATAATTTTTTATGTCCAAAAGATAAATCTTTGCAGATGAGATCAGCAGGGTGTCAATTTGAAAGACAGTATTATTATATTTCAGCATTAAGTCATTAATAATCAGCCAATTATTAGATAGGCTTGCTGATAAAGAATCAAACATTTTCTCCCCTTGAAATCCCTTTTCAAGACTTAAATAATGGATTTTTTCACTATCTGTTAATCCCTCTCTCGCATTCAAGTATCTAGAAAACTTTAATTCAACTGGTTCCATTCGGCTTTTAATAATCTTAATTCACATCCTTACTTTTGTTTTGTGCAGCGGCATTAATAATGCTACCTAATCTCAATTTTAGGTAACATTAATAAATTGTCAAACATTAACATCACACCATTATAGGATTTATCATTAATAAAGCCATTAAAACCCACAAAAAAAAGAACATCTAAATGATGTTCTTTTTTTGCCTAGCGACGTCCT
>NZ_JBALOW010000005.1:21047-35067 GCF_036965085.1 Bacillus sp. JJ1532 | reverse complement strand
GAGGCTCTAGATATTCTTAGGAAAAATATCTATTATTATCAAGTTTCTAACATAATCTTGTTAAATATAGTCGAAATCTTTTTTTATCATTTTATATGAGGGCTATGATCCAAATGGCATGAATAACAAAGACAATCGTATATAAACCAGTAGCTGTAAGGGCTAAATTATTTACAATTTTTTTACGGGGAAGTTTTTTTATAAAAAGGAACATAAATAGAGCAGCAGATAGAATTACTTTATAACCAAGAAAATAGTACGGATTGGTTTGGAAAAGGGCATTCATGATAGGATTACTTTCCTCAATTAAAGAAAACTGAATACCGAAAAACGTGACTATACCATCGTATAAATTCAGTAAAGCTAAATAAAGAAAGATCTTTTTTAAATTGATTTTCACTGTTTATCATTCCTGATCCATTACTATTAATAAGGGCCTTGATCGTATTATTTCCAATCAAGGCCTTTGATTATCTCTTATTCGTCTTTTTTGATATAGAAGAAAACCGCCGCGCCTGCAGTCATTAATAAGACCCCTATTAATAAATAGTTATACATATTTGTAGCTGTTGAAGGTAAGATTTGCCCCTTTTCGATTGGTGCATCCAATTCTTCAAAAGGAATTGAACGTATAGGAATCGGCATAGCCGTATCCTCTTCTGCAGCAGGATTTTCTATATTATTATTTTGATCATTTTCTTGATCTGACTCTGTTTCAGGGCTGGTAGTAGGAGGAGCAGCATTATCATCTATTGGGTCGGGGTCAGTGGTTGGATCGGAATCTTGGTTTGGATTAGGATCAGGATTTGGATTAGGACTATGTCCTGTATTTTCCATTACAAACCTTAACTCAAATTCAAAAGCTAACCCTTGAAATTCATTCCCTAGTTCATATGGGAAAGTTACCTCAAATTTTATATCCTCTTGACTTTTTGAAGGTAAAAGTCTAGGCTCAAACCCATCAAAGTCTGATAATTTGCCACTATACAATACTTCTTTCGAATCCCATACTTTTAAAAGAAATTCATTGTAAAGTTTCCTTGAACCAGCTTTGTAATAAGACTCTGAATTATATGTAAAATCGCTTTCTCCACGGTTTTGAATAGTTAAATTCCTTATCGCCCAATCCCCAGGTGACATATTTTTCACATTGAATAAATAGTTATCAGGTTTTGTTTCAATATTAGGTTGTTGGTTGGTACTTGCTTGAATATTAATGGGCTGAAGGAATAATACTACATAGGCACAAATAAAGGTAATGATTAATAACCGTAATCTCATAGCAACCCCTTTCTTCCTATAAAATTAGAAAAGAATGTGTTTCAATAAATATATAGATGCGGGAAATAACCTTAGCGATGTTTTATACTTTTTATTTAAAAGGTATTTCTAAAGTTATAGAATAATCTTTCCCTTTATACCTTTGTGTAAAAGTTATACTTTCACCTGTTGGATCTGCATTCTTAATAGTTTCAGTATTTGATTTAATCGTATTTCCATCACTGAACGTAAATTCAACTTGCGCTTTCAGGTGATAGCCATTTTTATCATTTTGCCAATCCCAATCATTTTTTATTATTCTAACATCGGTAATTGCAATCACATCTGGAGTTTCTTGGGGTTTTTCATTATTTTCCTCTTCTACCCCAGAGTATTGCGTTGCTTCTAAATTAAGAGTTAGGTTCATATCTAAACCTTGATATTTATTTTGATAATATAGCCCTGTCTCTTTATCTTTCTCTTCATCATTTTTAAAAGTAACCATCATCATAATATGATCTGAATCTCCTACTGGTAAATCAGGATTTAATGGCACAATTAACCCTTGTTTTAAATAAGTTGTAATATCAGGAGACTTTCCGTTATCTGTTAGTCTCTTAAGATCCAGTAACGAAACATTATCCCATGGGGTTATAATAGGCTGCATATCGCTAGTTAAGAAATTTATGATAAATTGTGATGCGAAATCACTATCAACAATATTTCCTTCTTTGTCCTTTACTTCAATGCTAGTATGCATAAGGACTTTTTCAATGTCTAATGTTCCAATATTGATAATCTTAAAGTCTCGCAGCATATAATCTCCAGGTTTTAAGTTTGATACATTAAATACTACAGAAGGATCTACTTTAAGATCTAGGACACCTGATTTTAGGGTATTGTTCATCGTCTCCACATCATTAAATGCCGCAAAAGTTCCTCCGCCTACCAGGGAAAGTCCAAGAGTTGCACTGGCAATTCCTAATGTTAATTTCTTTTTAATAGTCATTTTGTTCACCATATCTTCCATAAATTTTAAATCAGGATGTACAATATATAGAAAGGTGGGTTAATTAACCCACCTTTCATTCTTTTATTAGTTGTTTGCTCTTTCAGAACCAGCTGATTGAGTTGCTTCAAAGACAAATCTAAATTCAGCAACCTTACCTTGGTATTGATTTTGTACGTATTTACCAGCAGCGTCCTTAGCTGATTTGTCAACAAATTCAACTTTAATGTCGATAATGTCTTCATCCCTACCTGGAATAGTTGGATTCTTATACAAATTCACACTTGAAATGTCGAATCCTCCTGCATTAGAATGATTAATTAAATCTTGCATTGATACGTAAGTACCCCCGCCATCACGTACTCCAGATCCAGTAATTCCTGATAAAAGATTAATGCCATCAGTATTTAAAATTGTTACAGCAAATTCACCTAGGAAACCAGGCGCTGTTTCACCTACTGGGTTAACCGTTAATAGTACATCTTCAATATCAAGGCTGCCCCAGTTTTGAAGTTTGAATTGGCGAGTCATTGTATCCCCTGGCTTTAGATTCGATACTTTCATTACACCTTCTGCTTGATTGCCAATTCGCAGATCCAATGTTCCTGCAGCTAAACGGTTATCCATTGTTTCAACATCGTTGAATGCTGCCCAAGTTCCTCCACCAATTAATGATAAACCTAATGCTGCAGATGCTACTCCTAAACCTAATTTCTTTTTGATTGACATTTTTTCTTCCTCCTTGGTTTCTCCCCCGTTTTTTTACGAGGTATGTAGTTTTTTTATTGAATCCTTATGTTTTCATAAGGAATACAACCATAATTAAGCGGTTTTTTCTGGCCCCTGTTTCTCATCTTTTCTCTTTGTTGCATGCTCTATTTCTTTCAGAGCTTTAAAGATTGATATTGCAGAGTATAAGAGTAATAAAACTCCTGGCCCAATTAGTAGAGTTGCTGTACCAGCTTTTGATTTTGCAAAATCTATGAAATATCCAATATAAGGAATTGAGAATCCAGTGTATTCACCTATTACATTGTCCGAAAGAACGAGTTTTGAATCTGGATATTCGTTATTATCACCTTTCGTCTGATACATAACATGGTTGCCACCCTTTACAACATCAATGACTCTGTGAGTAACGATTTTTTGTTCATCCTCCATGTATGTAATGACATCATCCTTTTGGAATCTAGTTTTATCCCCACCAGGTTTCACCGAGATGATTGAACCAGTTTTAAAGGTTGGTTCCATTGATCCGGATAATACGTTTTTCAGTTGGTATCCCAATATTTGTGGCTCTCCTCCTGAGGCTTTAGAGGAAATTACTAACATGGCCATTACTATAAGTAGTAAGAACAAAAGTACTGTTACTATATTACTTAAACCTTTCATCACTTTCTTCAATACCTTCACCCCTTTAAACTTTCGTTATATTTAATTTGGTTTCCTAACAAATTCAGTCAAAACATTGCACTGCATTGTTCATAAAAAGGTACATTTTTTAGTTTGCTTAAGTCTTTTTGTTCTCTTTAACGAACTTATTAATTTGAGTATAAGTCAAATGCATTAATTTGAAAAACGCCAAAAACGCCCATTTATTCGATATAAAGAACGTTTTGTGCTTGTTTCCTTGTTATTTCTCTTGTTTTCTAACTATTTTGTAATTTATTTAGAACATTATTGTTCTATTAAAAGAACAAATAATTAACATTGCTAAGAAACAAAAAAAGTATTTCTTAAAAGGAGTACAAAAAATCCTTGTAAGAAATACCTGAGCTTATATTTATTATTCTATTTTGTACTAGCATACTGGCTTATTAGTTAAATGCTCCTTTATGATAAATTTTTGAAGGAAATCGCGAACTTCTTCTTTTTCAACACCTAATTTTTTTGCCTCTAGTATTAGGTGTATCCATTCCTTATCTAACTTATCAATGAGTACCTTTGTCTCCATCAGACTGATCCTCCCAAAAAGTTCGTCCTTTTATAAAAATAATTGTCAATAAATGATTACCTTAATTGTATAAAATCATATTTTTCTATTTTCTTCTGATACGGTATTGCCTTTATATGAATTCTTTCCAGGGTCAAAGCATCAAAAAATGTGTACGTTGTTAAATCTTTTCCGCAAACTGGGCAAAGCCAACTCCCTATTTCGCTGCTGCTATAAGATGGTCGATGGCATTGATCACAGTTTTTTTGATACATACATGACACCACCTACAATGAATTTTCGTTCTCTTTACAGAACCTACCCATAGAGTATAGTCTAATATTCCTATTTCATAAAAAATCAAATTCACCCGTTTTTTCGTTTTAAAGAACGATTTTCGTTTGTTTTCTATGTAATCCTTTAGTTTCCTCAATATTTCAAATTTTTTATTGAACACTTTGTTCGTTATAATGAAAACACGTTAAACTAAATAAAAGGGGAATAAATACATGGTTGGAATGCGTATTAAGAGGTTAAGAATAGAAAAGGGGTTATCCATCAATGAGCTTTCTGAAAAAGCGGGTGTATCTAAATCTTATTTAAGCTACATAGAAAGAGGCATTCAACAAAATCCATCCCTGCAAGTATTATCACGATTGGCAAAAACACTTGATACGGATGTAGAGGATTTGTTGGATCAGAAGAAAAAAGCGGAGCCAACTGAGATGTATCAAATAGATCGTGAATGGATTGAATTGATCCATGATGCGATTGATATTGGGGTGACTAAAGAGGAATTTGCTTATTATTTGGATTTTATTAAATTTAAAAACATGAACGGGGGCAATGAATAAGTGTTTGCCAGGAAACAATTCTTTCTTATTTCCGCTTCAATCATTATGTTAACAGGGATTGGGCTAGTGTTTTTCTCTATAAAAGATATTTATGTCCATGAGAAAAGTAAAGAAGCTTCTTTAATTGAAGCTAAGGAGAAAGTCCAAATTAAGGCTCAAGACCAGGAACATGATATTGTTCTTCAAAATGAACAAAAAGAAGTAATTAATCCTTTCAAAAAGGGAGAGGTGATCGGCATTTTAGAAATCCCCAAACTTCAAGCAGAGCTCCCTATTGTTGAAGGGACGAGCGAATATGAATTAGAAAAAGGAGTTGGCCATTACTCCAGTACGGCGCTGCCAGGACAACCTGATCAAATTCTGCTTTCCGGTCACCGGGAAACTGTTTTTCGCCGCCTCGGAGGTTTAAGAAATGGGGATGTATTTCACGTCATCATGCCATATGGCTCCTATAGCTACGAAATTACCGGCTCACAAATTGTCGAGGCAAATGATACAACGGTTATTAAATCTACTGCACCTACGGAAACACTAACAGTCTCCACCTGCTATCCCTTTTCCTATATTGGCGATGCTCCTTATCGCTATGTGTTGACCGCACATCGAACAGAAAATCCCGTAACAAATTAAAAAGGCCAGTCCCAGCAGTTTGAACCGCAGGACCTGGCCTTTATTATGAACACTTATTATTTTTGTAAGCTTACTGCAATTCTTGAACCAACTTCCGCATTGTGCTTCACAAGCGCAATATTAGCCGTTAAGCTTGTACCTTCTGTTAGCTCTTTTACTTTTCCTAAAAGGAATGGAGTTACTTCTTTACCAGCGATATTATTTTCTTTTGCTTCTTTTAACGCTGATTCGATCACATTTGTAATGAATGCTTCTTCTAATGCATCCGCTTCTGGGATCGGGTTAGCAATAACAACACCGCCGTTTAGGCCAAGCTCCCATTTTGTGCGGATAATAGCTGCTGCATCTTCAGGAGTGTCAACACGTTGGTGCAAGCCAAATGGACTTGTACGCGTATAGAATGCAGGAAGGACATCTGTTTCATATCCGACAACAGGAACTCCATGTGTTTCTAAGTACTCTAATGTTAGGCCGATATCAAGAATGGATTTAGCTCCTGCGCATACTACTGCCACATTCGTTTGTGCTAATTCTTGAAGGTCAGCAGAAATATCCATTGTTGTTTCTGCTTCACGGTGAACCCCACCGATTCCGCCTGTAACGAATAATTCAATGCCTGCAAGCTCTGCGCAAATCATTGTCGTAGCAACTGTTGTAGCACCATCTTTCTTTTGCGCTACTAGGTATGCCAGGTCACGGCGGCTAGCTTTTGCGACATCTTTGGCTTGTCCTAGGTATTCTAACTCTTCATCTGAAAGACCGATTTTAATTTTTCCATTTAAAATCGCAATTGTTGCGGGAACTGCACCGTTTTTACGGACAATCTCTTCTACTTCTCTAGCTGTTTGCACGTTTTGCGGATATGGCATTCCGTGAGAGATGATCGTTGATTCTAAAGCAACAATCGGTTTATTAGCTTTTTTTGCTTCTTGAACTTCCGCTGAATATTCTAACCAGTTTTCTAACATGTGACAAAACCCCTTATTTAAAGTATTGGTTGAACGTTTCTTGCAAGTGAACTTGATTTAAATTCGGATTCACAGTTTCGTGAGATTGCAGTGTAATAGCGGAACAGGATATCCCTATTTTACAAGCGTTCTCAATATCTAATCCTTGTAAATGTGCATACATCATTCCTGAGACAAGCGAATCTCCGGCACCTGTCACATCTTCCACTTGAATTTTTGGCGGAAGGACTGTCCCAGACTCTCCTTTTTGTGTAGAGTAAATGAGACCTTTATCTCCTCTAGTGATAACGACCTTTTCTACACCCTTTTCCAGCATTTTTTCTGCTGCCTTGAAAAAATCGCTATCATTCTTAATTTCCATTTCAGATAAGGCTTCTGCCTCGTCCTTATTGGCAATTAACCACGTGACTCCAGCCAAGCTTTTTGGCAGCTTCTTTACTTTTGGCGCAGAGACAGGTGTAATGCAAACCGGAATTTTTGCTTCATGACAACGACCGATTAGCTGCTTAATGACTTCTGCTGGAAAGTTCGTATCAATAACAACTAAATCTGATGAAGCAATATGTCCCCATTTTCTCTCGACAAAATCGATGTCAACCAAATCATAGATTGACATGTCTGCTAGAGCAATCGCCATTTCACCCTCATGATCTAACACGGCGGTATATGTTCCTGTAGCTGCATTCGAGAAAGCTTGGGATGGGCTGATGTCTGCATACGATTTTGTATGCTCCAGCAGCCAATCGCCTTCTCCGTCCTCACCGACTGCAGTCATAAGAGCGACATCACATCCTAATCTTCCAAGGTTCTCTGCAATATTTCTTGCCACCCCGCCAAATGATTGCGAGCTTTCAGCAGGATTGGATGTGCCAAGCTGGAGCGTTTGAAGTGTCTGTATTTTTCTATCCACATTGGATCCGCCAATACAGACGATATGTTTCCTTTTTGGAAGCACATAAGCTCTGCCGAGAAGCTTTCCCTCTTTCGTTAAAGATGAAATATAGCCGGCGACCGCTGATCGTGACAACCCCGTCTTATCAGAAATCTCATTTTGTGAGATAAAAGGGTTTTCCTCAATAAGCTGTAATATTAACGACTCTTTTTGATTCATAATGATTCAGCCCTTATTAAATAAACTTTTGTCCTAATTATAAACACTTGTCTTTAATTATGCAATATCTTTTTTATAGTCCTTTTTAATAGGATTACTGATTATTCCCTCCTACCTTTCCCTATTTTTTAATATTCAATTATTGTTATGAACTAGACAGAAAGAAAAAATTCAAATATAATTAGCTAGGTAACTAATTTGAAAAGGTGATTTATTTGAATCAAATACAAAATAATCTTTTTCACTCGATTAACCAGTTTAGCCGGCACTTTTCAAAAATCCTGAATGAGGCATTAACTCCTCTTGGATTATACACAGCTCAATGGACAATTATTTATTTACTTAAAACGAATGGACCAGCCACTCAAAAGGAATTGTCCCATTATCTAGGAGTTGAGGCCCCTACCATGACGCGGACGCTAGCAAGAATGGAAAAGTCAGGCTGGATAACAAAGAAGACCGGTACCGACAAACGAGAAAAACAAATCACTCTGACTGAGGTAGCTAACGGTATGTATGACACTTGGCTTCAAACTGTACGGACATGTGAGAGTCAAGCTTTAAAAAATATTTCTGATCAAGAGACTACAGAAATGCTGTCAATTTTGAAAAAGATGTCAGTCAATCTTTAAGTTATTTCTGTAGTTATTTTTTTAGGAGGACATCTATGAAAAAGCAACCATTATGGACAAAGGGTTTTTTAAGTATTTCAATTACAAGTTTTTTTATGTTTATCGGCTTTTATATTTTGCTGACCACACTGCCGATTTATGTATTGGACGATTTAAATGGGAACGGAACCCAAGTAGGATTAATTACATCCGTTTTCCTCATTGCAGCGGTTCTGATCAGACCATTATCAGGTAAATGGCTTGATGAAATTGGTCGGAAAAAGATTCTTTTTATTGCATTGATCTTGTTTTTCGTTTCCAGTATTTTTTATTTTTGGGCAAATACTATGCCTACTTTGCTTATTTTACGATTCGTTCACGGAATAGGATTTGGGATGGTGACGACAGCAGCTGGTGCGATTGCAGCTGATATTGTCCCTAATGAAAGAAAAGGGGAAGGACTTGGCTATTATTCGATGTTTATGAATTTAGCCATGGTAATGGGACCTTTTGCAGGCTTAACTATCATTCAATACTCGAGCTTTAACTCGCTGTTTATGTTATGTTCCATTTTATCGTTCCTAGCAATATTACTTTCATTTGCTGTACAGTTGCCTAAAGGAAATACTCTCGAGTCAAAACCAGCTCAGCCACAGAAATTATCGATTGACAGCCTATTTGAGAAGAAGGCAATTCCAGTTTCAATCGTGGCTGGAATTCTTGCTATCAGTTATTCGGGAATTCTTGCGTTTATTTCTGTTTATGCAAAAGAGCTTGGTTTAATCGAGGCAGCTAGCTTTTTCTTTGTTGTTTATGCTGCTGCCATGCTTATTTCCCGGCCTTTTACCGGAAAATGGTTTGATCTTTATGGGGAAAATAAGATTATTTATCCGGCAATCATTTTATTTGCCATTGGGATGTTTTTGCTAAGCCAGGCTACTACCACCTTTGGATTTCTGCTTGCCGGGGTCATTATCGGCTTAGGATATGGAAGCCTTACACCTTGCTTACAAACGATAGCCATTAAAAATTCTGATCCTTCAAGAAGAGGGTTAGCTACTTCGACATTCTTTACATTTTTCGATACTGGTATTGGTCTTGGGTCTTACGTTCTCGGAATTATCGCCGCGTATACGAGTTTTTCAACAGTCTATTTTATTTTAGTCGGAGTCATTTTTCTTGCTCTGTTTGCTTACTTTCTCTTACATGGAAAGAAAGCACTCTTGCCACAATCCAGAAAGACATCAGAAGTGTAATTGGAGGAAATCAGCTTGTTGGCTGATTTCCTTTTTTATTTTTATTGTATATCAGCGCATCTAACTAAAAAAACTAAACCAATTGAGGTTTAGTCTACAGTTCTTGGCAATATCAATATCTCTACTCTTCTATTTTTTGTTCGTCCCTCGCTCGTATCATTAGATGCAACTGGCTGGAATTCTCCAAAGCCCTTCGCACTGAACCAGCTTGGATCTAGTTTATCATTATGCAGAACAATTTTCATAAAGTTAATCGCTCTCATCACGCTTAATTCCCAGTTCGATTCAAACGGGGCATTTCCGATTGGTACATTGTCTGTATGTCCGCTAATGATAATATTCCTAGGGGGCTCCATAATAAGCAGCTCAGCTATTTCATCTGCAACCTTTACATCATTAGTCCGAACATCCGCACTTCCAGGTGAAAATAATACATTATCTCGAATCGAAACGAGCAATCCTTCGTCTGTAAGGGAGGTTTGAAGCCTTTCAGTTAAGTTGTTTTGATCAATATAAGTATTTACCTTATTTTGGATTGTGGCAAGTTCCTGCTGTTCTGCTTCTTTAAGTATCTCAGCTGCATTTTTCTGATCCCTTTTACTTTTCGTATCATCGCCTTTAACATCTGTTGATTGCATCTGCCCTTCAGGTATTGGACTTGGGAAATCAAAAATTCCCGTTCCGCCTGAAAATGCACTATTGAAAGCTCTTGAAATTGCCTGGAACTTTTGAGCATCAACTGAGCTTGAAGCGAACAGAACGATAAACAAGGCTAACAGCAAGGTTAATAAGTCTGCATAAGGGAGCAACCATGATTCATCAATGTGCTCCTCTTTGTGATCCTTCTTTTTCCTTCTACTCACCTTTCTTCACGCCGCCTTCTTCAAGAAATATCTTTCTTTCTCCTGCCGGTAAATAAGATGCTAATTTTTGTTCAATGACTCGCGGCGCCTCTCCTTCAAGAACTGATAGAACACCTTCAATCATCATAGTCTTTAGCTTTGTTTCCTGCTTTGATTTTCTTTTCAGCTTATTTGCAAATGGATGCCAAAGGACATATCCTGTGAAAATCCCTAATAAAGTTGCCACGAACGCAGCACTAATTGCATGACCTAAAGTATCTGTATCGTTCATATTTCCGAGAGCGGCAATTAATCCGACAACTGCTCCCAATACTCCTAATGTCGGAGCATAAGTTCCAGCCTGGGAGAAAATTTGAGCTCCCGCTGCATGTCTCTCTTCCATTGCTTCAATTTCCTCATTTAAAACGTCACGTATGTAATCTGCACTCTGACCATCTACAGCTAGGGAGAGTCCATTTTTTAGGAATGGGTCATCGATTTCACTTGTCTTTGCTTCAAGTGCTAGCAACCCTTCTTTTCTTGCAAGCTGTGCCCATTCAGAAATTATTTTTATTAAATCAACTGGATTCATTTGTTTTTTCTCTTTAAAAATAATTCCGAACAACTTTGGAAGTCGTTTTATTTCACTAGTTGGGAACGCAATTGCTACTGTAGCAGCTGTCCCTAGTAAAATAATTAATACAGCCGCTGGGTTCATTAGCACTGCAGGATCTACTCCTTTAAGAACCATCCCTACCCCAACTGCGATAATCCCCAATATTAAACCTATTAACGTTGTTTTATCCATATGTCCTCACCCATCTTTATTTAAAAATACTCCCTCTTTTCTTATTTCGACATATTCCTTCAAAGATTAAGGTGAAAATTCTTATTTTTTTCTTTTTCAATTTGTTAACTTATTATTTTTTCACTATTCTACGATTATTGTTGTTCTCTAACGTTGAAATTTCTATTTCATTTACCTTATTGCTATATTGCTCCTCCTAATTTGTTCCCTAACATAGAGAAAGACAGGGATGGAACCCCTGCCCTTTCTTAGATCAATGCTTATTAATAAATAATTGACCTAATAGCTTTTACTGCCGCGAAAATGCTTGTTCCGTATGAGGTGAATCAGTGGCGGAGCAGCAATGGTTTTAGAAATTGTCATCATTTTCATTATTAATTGTTAGAAGAAGAAGCCGCAACCGCAACGTCTTCTGCAACCGCAAAAGAAATCACTTCTTCTGCGATCTGTTCTTCTGCGATCTGTTCTTCTGCGATCTGTTCTTCTGCAATCTGTTCTTCTGCGATCTGTTCTTCTGCGATCTGTTCTGCGGACTTCTCTTACATTCACTCTATTGGCAGCAATATTTACTTCATCGGCCCTAATATTCTGAACTCGTCTTCTTCCTGTTTGCTGGAACATTCATCTTCCCCCCTTCCTTTTTCACTAATATAGACTATGCTTTAGTTTAAATATGGAGTGGACAAACAACTAAAATAAAGTGCCCATTTTCTAAAAATGCTCGCCTTTTTTATAGCAATCATTCTATCCCTTTACTAGTTGAAACCTAGCTTTTTCAGCTCACTTTTCAAATAGTTGTTTCTATCCGTTATAAATTTACAAATGAATTCCGGTTCCATATCAAATTGTTCGATATACATTTTTTTATAGGGATCTTTTAAAACATAAGGACGAAGGTTCGTATATATGTCCTGTATTATTGGTTTCATAAAGTCGACTGTAAATTGATGTTTGAGGATCTGATCGAGGTTCTTATAATATAAATTTCTAAATGAAGGGACATCGAGCATTCTTGCCGATAACGTATTAAAACCTTCTATTCTTACATAGTCATAATCCATAATCTCCCCATGAACATCTCTTCCCCAAGTTGCATCATAATCCCAAGGAAGAATTTCAAATAACCCCGCATCACCATTCCTGCACAAAGCATAGTTCTGAACAAATCCATCGTAGTTTTGAGTACAAACCGCACCTGCTAGCCAAAGCAAATACTTTTCAACATCCATATAATTTCCTATCTCTCGTTCAAATTCTTCTCTTAAAAGTGTATTGGCTTTGAAAATAAACTCTTGTAAGATCAAACATTCTTCGTCCGGTCCATACTTTATTTCATAGCCCATTTCTAAAGATCTCTTAGGAGCATTATCATATTCACTAATCAGTGAGAAATTTGCATCTCCATCAACCGCGTAAAATATCGATTGTACTGGGATATTCCTTTTTTTGAAAAAGTATTCATCTACTGACTCTAATTGTAAATAAACTCCTTCTGGTTTTCCATTTAATACAAGAAAAACATGCTCTGCAGAGGGGGCCTTGACACCAATACTAGAGAAAAAATCAAAAGAAAGCTTATTTCTTATTAATGAATGATCTTTATATTCTGCATTTAAATGAAGCTCTTTTGCCCCATTCCATGTCCTAGGTTTATAAAAATGAAAATGATACGACTTCTTCTTGAACTCTCGAACATAATATCCTCGGTACCTAATATCAATGTCATGCTTTTTATTTTGAATGTTTATTATTCCCGTAACAGATTTATCTGACCAAATATTCTTCTTTAAATCGACGAGACTTTTTGGATTTATAAATAAGTTATAGATTGGTATATCTGCTTTCTTCAAAATAATCTCCCCCAACCGAACATGTTATTAAATCTTATGACAAACATCAAAAGGGTGACAGTCCTATTTCATAAAATACGCAATCGTCTAAGGCAAAACTTCTTCCGGATCCGTATTCTAATAGCAAGAAAACGAAGAATGATCCAATCAATAAGGAGGATATGACTTTGAAAGGTTATAGTGAAGCCGATATCCATCGTGCGGTTGAAGAAGTAATCACTGCAGGAATGGAAAAGTTTCTATATCAAGAGCCATTTTCATCTAAAAGATCAAGGCAGTCTGATAGCAGAAAGTGTTCGCTCGATACAAGAATGGATCGTGAGGATGATGAATAAAAGCTTTGCAAATGCAAAGCTTTTTAATTACAAGGCAATATACATAGGATTTTTTAATTAAGGGGAAGATACATGAAGAAAAACGAAAGGAGCAGATACAAATGGCAAGAGGTAAAGAGTTTAACCACAAAAATAAAAATCACCCGGGTAATTTCCCAGACAATTCAGTAATAGAAAGTAAAGCAACAGAGGCACAAGAGGATGAAGAATTTCTTGTTGTCCAAGAAGCATTCAAAAATCGCATAGAAGGTCACGATGGAACTGAATTTCGGGATAAGTAATTCGAACAACTATCTAGTATAGTATCAATTTAACTGGACAAGTTTTCTTTTTTTTGAAAACTTGTCCAATTAATCTACTTTACTGGACAGCTTTTTTACTTTTTCCTAGAAGCTGTCCACTAAACCTACTTTATCGGACAGCTTTTTCACTTTTTCCAAAAACCTGTCCACTAAACCTACTTTGTCGGACAGCTTTTTCACTTTTTCCAAAAAGCTGTCCATTAAACCTACTTTGTCGGACAGCTTTTTCATTTTTTCCGAAAACCTGTCCA